>NZ_JADFUD010000025.1:0-118737 GCF_054820065.1 Bradyrhizobium sp. UFLA06-06 | reverse complement strand
GCCACCCGCACACTCAGTGTCGTCCCTGCGAAAGCAGGGACCCATAACCACAGGACGTGGCGATGGAGCGAGCTGGGCCACAGCTCGCTTCAACAACGCAACCCTGTGGTTATGGGTCTCGGGTCGCGCTTCGCTTGCCTGGGACGACGTGGGGATAGAGCGGTGCCGAATTCGCTGCCGCTTCTTGCGCGGCTGAACAGTGCGATCAGGTATTGAATCTGAAATGCATGACGTCGCCGTCGGCGACGACGTACTCCTTGCCTTCAAGGCGCAGCTTGCCGGCATCACGCGCGCCGGCTTCGCCGTTGCCGGCGATGTAATCGGCATAGGCGATGGTCTCGGCGCGGATGAAGCCCTTCTCGAAATCGGTATGGATCACGCCGGCGGCGGCGGGCGCCTTGGTGCCGCGGTCGATGGTCCAGGCGCGCGCTTCCTTCGGGCCGACGGTGAAATAGGTGATGAGGTCGAGCAGCCGGTAGCCGGCACGGATCAGCCGATCGAGCCCGGCCTCTTCCAGGCCCAGCGTCTCCAGGAAGTCGGTGCGTTCTTCACGCGACAGCGTCGCGATTTCGGATTCGATCTTGGCCGAGATCACGACCGCGACCGCGCCCTCCTCCTTGGCGCGTTCGAACACCGCCTTGGAGAAATTGTTGCCGTCCTTGGCCGAGCCTTCCTCGACGTTGCAGACGTAGAGCACGGGCTTCGAGGTCAGGAGCCCGAGCATACGGAACGCCCGCTCCTCCTCCGGCTTGCGCTCCAGCGCACGCGCCGGCTTGCCGTCGCGCAGCAGCACCAGCGCGCGGTTGACGAGCTCGAGCTGCTCCTTGGCTTCCTTGTCGTTGCCCTTGGCCTTCTTCGAGAGGTTGTCGACGCGCTTCTCCAGGCTGTCGAGGTCGGACAGCATCAGCTCGGTCTCGATGGTCTCGATGTCGGCGAGCGGCGCGATCTTGCCCTCCACATGGGTGATGTCGGAATCCTCGAAGCAGCGCACCACATGGGCGATGGCGTCGACCTCGCGAATGTTGGCGAGGAACTGATTACCGAGGCCTTCGCCCTGCGACGCGCCGCGGACGAGGCCCGCGATGTCGACGAAGGTCAGCCGGGTCGGAATGATCTGCGCGGACTTCGCGACCGCCGCGAGCTTCTCCAGCCGCGGATCGGGCACCGCGACCTCGCCGACATTCGGCTCGATGGTGCAGAACGGATAGTTCGCCGCCTGGGCGGCCGCCGTCTCGGTCAGCGCATTGAACAGCGTCGACTTGCCGACGTTAGGCAGCCCGACGATCCCGCATTTGAATCCCATGTCTTCCTCAATAATCTCTGGTTCGTCATGGCGGGCTCGTGCCGATGACGATTAAGGGAGATCAGGCCGGCTTCTCGCCGCCGTTCTCACCCTTGTCGAAAAATCCCTTGGACTGCATCGTCAGATGCACCTTGTTGGCGAACGACGCGTCATGCCCCGCAGCCAGCAGGCCGGCATTGTCGGCGACGGCCTGGCACAAGGCCTCCACCCACGCCCGGTCGCTCTTGGCGAAGTCCGACAGCACGTGGCTGTGCACGAGCTCCTTGACGCCGGGATGACCGATCCCGAGCCGCACCCGCCGATACTCGTTGCCGATATGCGCGGAGATCGAGCGCAGGCCGTTGTGGCCGGCGATCCCGCCGCCGATCTTGACCCGCACCTTGGCGGGCGGCAGTTCGAGCTCGTCCTGGAACACGGTGATGTCGGAGGGCGCGAGCTTGAAGAAGTTCGCCGCTTCCTGCACCGCGCGCCCGGACTCGTTCATGTAGGTGGCCGGCTTCAGCAGCACGACCTTCTCACGATCGACGACGCCCTCGGAGGTCTCGCCCTGAAAGCGACGGCGCCATGGTGCGAAACCATGACGCCGTGCAATCTCGTCGACCGCCAGGAAACCGATATTGTGCCGGTTGCTGGCGTATTTCGCGCCGGGATTACCGAGACCGACAAAAAGGCGCATGGCGCGGCATCCCGCGTCGGCGCGCCATCAGACGATCGCGCGCCGACCTGATCGATTACTTCTTCTTGTCGCCACCGGCGGGAGCCTTGGCACCCGCGGCCGGAGCCGCAGCACCCGCAGCCGGAGCCGCCGCAGCGGCCGGAGCTGCAGCACCCGCGGCCGGAGCAGCGCCACCGGCAGCCGCCGCAGCCGCGGCCTTCTGCTCTTCGGCGTAGCCGGACGGCGGCACGATGGTGACCAGGGTTGCGTCCTCGCGGGTCAGCGACTTCACGCCCGTGGGCAGCTTGACGTCGGAGAGATGCAGCGAGTAGCTGATCTCCAGCGCGCCGACGTCGGCCTCGATGTATTGCGGAATGTTGTCGACCGAGCACTCGAGATCGAGCGCGTGGGTGACGATGTTCACGGTGCCGCCGCGCTTGACGCCCGGCGAACTTTCACCGTTCACGATGTGAAGCGGCACGCTGACGCGGATGGTGGCGCCTTCGCCGAGCCGCATGAAGTCGACATGGAGCGGGAAGTCCTTCACCGGATCGAGGTGGTAGTCGCGCGGAATCACGCGATGCTTCTTGCCCTCGATATCGATGTCGAACAGCGTGGTGAGGAACCGGCCCGCCAGGATGCGCTGGCGCAGTTCACGATCGTCGACCGAGATGGTCACCGGGGGCTGGTTGTCTCCGTAGATCACTCCGGGAACTCTCCCGGCGCGACGCTCTGCCCGGGCGGCCCCCTTGCCGCTCTTCGGACGCGCGGTCGCCTTCAATTCCTTGACGGTCGCCATAGCGTTAAGTCCTTGTATTTAAAAAGTTAAAGGCCGCAGCGCGGCCCATGCTCAGGTCCACAGCAAGCCTCCAGGGGTGCGGGGGCCGCGGACGTGGCGGGCTTTTAGCCCCAAAGGGCCGAAATGACAAGGAAATGAAGGGATTTTTCTTTTTCGCGCGTCCCCGGCCGACCGAGCGGCTCTGTCAGTTTACGAATGTCCAGTAGAACTCTTCATCCGCCTTCTCGCCCTCCTCGGTGCGGGCCAACCCCAAGTTCCTTATTGCCTTGTCCACCACTAGGTACGCTTGCCGATACTTTTCAGCCTCCCATAGCTCCTCAAATATGCGGAGCTCAGTTGGATGGTCCGAAAGCAATCTCCGGGTCTCCCGCAGATACCCATCTTTGGCGTCTTGAATCATCTTCGGCACTGCAAAGGCCGCCAGGTTGGAGGTGGAAGTGCCGGAAAGGCCCTGCGGCCGGCTGCCGTTTCAGCCCGCCGAGCCGCCGAGCTTGGCCTCCAGCGCCGCGATCCTCGCCTTCAGCGCCTCGTTCTCCTCGCGCGCCAGGCGGGCCATGTCCTTGACCGCGTCGAACTCCTCGCGCTTGACCACGTCGAGGTCGCGCAGGATCCGCTCGGCCTGGTTGCGCATGACCGTGTCGACCTCGCGCTTGACGCCCTGGGCGGCGCCCGCGGCATCGTTCATCAGACGGCCGATCTCATCGAAAAACCGGTTGCTGGTCTGGGTCATCTCGCAAAACTCTCCGCGTTCACTGGCCTCGCGCCAAAGACAATGGCGATCTCAGCCATCCGGTTCAAGTCCGCCGCGAATGGCAGGCCTCCCGAGGCTTGCCTTGTCATGCTCCGGTTTCCTTGCAATCGTATGAACTCACAACAGAAATCGCACACATAACGCGAGCAGAAACGCCATGATCGAAGAGACCGTCGAGATCCCGACCAAGGACGGCAAGACCACCACCTTCATCACCCATCCCGAGCGCGGCGGCCCCTTCCCCGTCGTCATCTTCTACATGGACGCGCCGGCGATCCGCGAGGAGCTGCGCGACATGGCGCGCCGGCTCGGCACGTCAGGCTATTATGTGATGCTGCCCAATATGTATTACCGCGCCGGCGTGATGGAGCTCGGTCCGATCAATCCCGATCCGGAATCGCCCGAACGCAAGCGCATGTTCGAGCTGATGCACTCGCTCAACATTCCGCTGGTGATGGAAGACACCAAAGGCCTGCTCGCCTATGCCGAGACGCAGAAGGCGGCGAACACCAGCATCATCGGCACCGTCGGCTATTGCATGAGCGGCCGCTACGCCGTGAACGCGGCGACGCATTTCGGCGATCGCGTCAAGGCCGCCGCCTCGGTCTACGGCACGCATCTGGCGACCGACCAGCCCGACAGTCCGCATCTTGCCGCGCAAAAGACAAAGGCCGAACTCTATTTCGCCTGCGCCGAGACCGATATCTACGCGCCACAGGACATCATCGAGCGGGTGAAGGCCGGCATGAGGGGATCGAACAACGAGGTCGAGATCTATCCCGGCACGCATCACGGCTTTGCGTTCCCCAAGCGCCCGGTCTATGACCGCGACGCCGCCGAACGCCACTGGGAGCGGCTGCTGGCGCTTTACCGCCGCAACCTCGTGAGCTGAGTCTCAAGACGCACGATGCCGTTCCTGCTGATCGACTTTCCGGTATTCAATCCCGTCGCGCTCTCGCTCGGGCCGATCGTGATCCGCTGGTATGCGCTGGCCTACATCGTCGGCATCGTGCTGGGCTGGATCTACGCCCGCTCGCTGATCAAGAAGGAGCGGCTGTGGGGCGGCCCGGCGCCGATCACGCTGCCGCAACTCGACGATTTCATCCTCTGGGTCACCATCGGCATCATCGTCGGCGGCCGCACCGGCTATGTGCTGTTCTACAATTTGCCCTTCTTCATCGCGCATCCGGCCGAAATCCTGGAATTGTGGAAGGGCGGCATGTCGTTCCACGGCGGCTTCCTCGGCTGCGTCGCGGCGGTGATGCTGTTTGCCCGCCGCAACGACATCCCGATCCTGTCGCTCGGGGACATCACCACTGCGGTCGCGCCGATCGGGCTGTTCCTCGGCCGGCTCGCCAATTTCATCAACAGCGAATTGTGGGGCCGTCACGCCGATCCGAGCCTGCCCTGGGCCATGATCTTCCCCAATGGCGGGCCGCTGCCGCGCCATCCGAGCCAGCTCTACGAAGCCGGGCTTGAAGGCATCGTGCTGTTTGCGGCGCTGGCCGTCATGATCCGGATGGGGGCGCTCAAGCGTCCCGGCCTGATCCTCGGCAGCTTCATTGCGATCTACGGCGTTGCCCGAATCATCGGCGAGCACTTCAGGGAGCCCGACCCGCAGCTCGGCTTCCTGTGGGGCGGATTAACCATGGGCATGCTGCTGTCGGTGCCAATGATCATCGTTGGCGTTATCCTCATCACGGCCGCCGTCCGCCGCAGGGCGGGCGGTCCGGCGCCGAGTTCAACCTGAACAAGTTCAATCCAAAGCAAGTGCAATCCAAGGAAGGCCGTGAGCGAACCCTCCCCGCTGCTGGATGAGATCAGGAAGCTGATCAAGCTGTCCGGGCCGATGCCGGTCTGGCGCTACATGGAATTGTGCCTGATGCATCCGCGGTACGGTTACTATTTGTCGCGCGATCCGCTCGGCCGCGAGGGCGATTTCACCACATCGCCCGAGGTCAGCCAGATGTTCGGCGAACTGCTCGGGCTGTGGAGCGCCTCGATCTGGCGCGCGATCGGCTCGCCTGAGACGCTCCGCCTGATCGAGCTCGGCCCCGGCCGCGGCACCATGATGGCGGACGCGCTGCGCGCGCTTCGCGTGCTGCCGCCGCTCTACCAGTCGCTCAGCATCCACCTCGTCGAGGTCAATCCGGTGCTGCGCGAGAAGCAGTACGCGACGCTGACGGGCGTGCGCGATATCACCTGGCACGACAGCATCGACGACGTGCCCGAGGGACCGGCGGTGATCCTCGCCAACGAATATTTCGACGTGCTGCCGATCCACCAGATGGTCCGGCGCGAGACCGGCTGGCACGAGCGCACGGTCGGGATGGATGCCAACGGCAACCTGTATTTCGCTCCCGCCCCCGAGCCGACACCGCATTTCGAGGTGCTGCTGCCGCCGCTGGTGCGCGCCGCCCCGCTCGGCGCGGTGTTCGAATGGCGGCCCGACAACGAGGTCATGAAGCTGGCTACGCGGCTGCGCGACCAGGACGGCGCCGCGCTGATCATCGATTACGGCCATCTGCGCAGCGACGCCGGCGACACCTTCCAGGCGATCGCACGCCACAGCTTCGCCGACCCGCTGAAGAACCCGGGACAGGCCGACGTGACCGCGCATGTCGATTTCCAGGCCCTGGCGCGGGCCGCCGAGGATGTAGGCGCGCGCGTCCACGGACCGGCGACGCAGGGCGACTTCCTCAAGCGTCTCGGCGTCGAGGCCCGCGCCGCCGGACTGATGGCGAAAGCAAGCCCCGAAGTCTCCGCCGACATTGCCGGCGCGCTGAAGCGGTTGACCGATTCCGGGCGCGGCGGGATGGGCTCGATGTTCAAGGTCATGGCCATCTCCGACCCGCGCCTCACCTCGATCGCCGGATTGAGCGATCAGCCTGACGAGACCGAACAATGACATTGGGATCACCGCTGCTGTCGGCCATTCCGAGCCTGCGCCATGCCTTCTTCTCGCGCGAGGGCGGCGTGTCGGAGGGCATCTATGCCGCGCTGAATGGCGGGCTCGGCTCGCGCGACGATCCGGCCAAGGTCGCGGAGAACCGGCGGCGGATGGCGGCGCAGCTCGGCGTGCCGCTCGATCACCTCGTCAGCGTGCATCAGGTTCACTCGCCTGACGTCGTGGTCGTGACCGGTCCATGGAACGGCGCCGTGCGCCCGAAGGCGGACGCGCTCGTCACCCGCACCGAGGGCCTTGCGATATCGGTCACGACGGCCGACTGCGGCCCGATCCTGTTCGTCGATCCCAATGCGCGGGTGATCGGCGCGGCGCATGCCGGCTGGAAGGGCGCGCTGACCGGGGTGCTGGAATCGACCATCGACGCCATGGAGAAGCTCGGCGCGGAGCGCGGCGGCATCGTCGCCGCGATCGGCCCGCTGATCCGCAAGGAGTCCTACGAGGTCGGCAACGAATTCGTCGAACGCTTCATCGAGGCCGATGCGGAGAACGGCATGTTCTTCATGCCCGCCGAACGCGACGGACACGCGATGTTCGATCTTGCCGGCTTCATCCGCATGCGGCTGGAAAATGCCGGCGTGCTGATGATCGACGATCTCGGCATCGACACCTATTCCGACGAGCGCTGCTTCAGCTACCGCCGCTCCGTGCATCGCAAGGAAGCCGATTACGGCCGGCTCGTTCACGCCATCGCGCTGGAAAGCTGACGCCGGGCGTCCTCCTCATTTTTGTGCGACAAGCGTCTTGACTCTCCACCTGCTGGAGACCGGACAAGCGGCGCATGACACAACGCACCTACAGCATCGGCGAGGCGGCGCGGCTCAGCGGAATTTCCGTCCGCAAGCTCCGCTTCTATTCGGACCAGGGGTTGCTGCCGCCGGCCGGCCGCACCGCGAGCGGCTATCGCGTCTTCACCGACGACGAACTGGTTCGCCTCGACCTGATCCGCTGCCTGCGCGATGCGGGGCTCGGTCTCGACGCCATCCGTGAGGTCCTGACCAAGCAGCTCTCGCTGGTCGAGGCGCTGCAGCTTCGCCTCGAGACGCTGGAAGCGGAGATCGCGGCCCAGCGCCGCGTCGCCTCGGCCCTGCGGGCTGCGTTGCGTTCACCGCAACTCACCGAAGCAGACCTGAGGAGATTCCTGACCATGACGCAGCTGTCCCGCACCGAACGCCGCAACGTCGTCGAGCGCTTCTTCGAGAAAGTGTCCGACGGCATCAACATCGACCGGAAATGGATCCGGCAGATGATCGAGACCAGCGTGCCCGAATTGCCCGACGAGCCGACACCCGAGCAGTGCGATGCCTGGATCGAGCTTTCGGAGATGCTCAACGACCCTTCCCTCGTCGCCAACATCCGCGCCAACGCGGAAGACGTCTGGAATCATCACGTGCTGGATCTCGCCGCCTGGCAAGCGGCCAACGAAACCGTACTGGCGAGTGCCAAGAAGATTATCGCGCGCGACCTCGGCCCGACGTCGGAGGCCGCCCAGGCGCTGGCGCGCGACTGGCTGGAAACATCGGCGCGATTGCTGAAACGAAAACCTGATCTGGAATTCCGCAACTGGATTCGCGGCAAATATGCCCTGCACGACGCCCGCGCTGCGCGCTATTGGGAGCTCGTCGCCATCATGCGCGGGCAATCGCCGGACGCGAGCCCGAACCGCGAATGGGCCTGGATCACCGCAGCCATGCGGCACCATCTCTCTGACTGAGCAGGGAAATCCGAAACCTCGCGGCGCGCCGCCCGGATCGGTTAAGTGCTGTGGCCGTCCTGCCCTAGACGTTAAGCCGTTTTAACGATATCGCAGGACGCAATGAGGGAAGCGTCGAACCGCCAGTTTCAAACTGGGACAGCCGCGCGCGCCGCGATCGCAGGCACGTGGCTCGCGATCGCGTGCGCGCTTGGCGGCTGCGCGGCCGGCGGCAACGTGGCCGACTCCTACGCCATGGCCACGCCGGCAAGCAGCGGCGCAACGGTTGCGTTCGAATCGATCGACGGCCCGCCGCCCCAGGTGTTCGACCGCATGGTCGGCGTGCTCGACAGCGAGTCCAAGCTGCGCAGCCTGTCGATCGTGTCGCGCCAGGGCGCTGCCGCCTATCGCGTGCGCAGCTATCTGTCGGCGCAGGTGGTGCGCGGCCGCACCATGATCTCGTGGGTGTGGGACGTCTACGACAGCAACCAGCAACGCGCGCTGCGGCTCTCCGGCGAGGAGCCCGCCGGCAAGGCCGGCCGCGACGCCTGGGCCGCCGCCGACGACCTGGTGCTGCGCAAGATCGCCCAGGCCGGCTTCAGCGGCCTCTCCAGCATGCTCAATGGCGGCCCGGCGGACAGCCCCGCACCCGCCCCGGCACCGGACCTCCGCGGGCCCACGGTGGCAAGCGTCCCGGCCTCCGCCGCGCCCGAGACCGTGGCGCTCGGCTATTCCGCCGACTAAACCCCGTTATCTCCCGGGGAAATGGGTTTTTTGCCCAGGAAAAACGGCGGCCAAGGCCGGCTAATGGGTTGCCATCGGAGGCGCCTGCCTGATATTCCCTCGCGCACCGAAAACCCGCCGGTTCTGTAAGGACTTGAGATGCTGAACGTCGTATCCAGCAAGGCGCGGGGGGAAGCATCGATGTCGGCAAAGAACGGATCAATCAAACTCGTCGCCGGCAACTCCAATCCTGCGCTGGCGCAGGACATCGCCAAGGGACTTGGCATCGAACTGACCAAGGCCGTGGTCCGGCGCTTCGCCGACATGGAGATCTTCGTCGAGATCCAGGAGAACGTCCGCGGCTCGGACATGTTCATCCTGCAGTCGACGTCGTTTCCGGCCAACGACAATCTGATGGAACTGTTGATCATCACCGACGCGTTGCGCCGTTCCTCGGCGCGCCGCATCACCGCGGTGGTGCCCTATTTCGGCTACGCCAGGCAGGATCGCAGGTCCGGCTCGCGTACGCCGATCTCGGCCAAGCTCGTCGCCAACCTGATCTCGCACGCCGGCGTCGACCGCGTCATGACGCTCGACCTGCATGCCGGCCAGATCCAGGGCTTCTTCGACATCCCGACCGACAACCTGTTCGCGGCGCCCCTGATGGTGCGCGACATCAAGGAGAAGTTCGACCTCGCCAAGGTGATGGTGGTGTCGCCCGACGTCGGCGGCGTGGCGCGTGCCCGCGGCCTCGCCAAGCGCATCAACACCCCGCTTGCCATCGTCGACAAGCGCCGCGAGCGCCCGGGTGAGTCCGAGGTGATGAACGTGATCGGCGACGTCGCCGGCTACAACTGCATCCTCGTCGACGACATCGTCGATTCCGGCGGCACGCTGGTGAATGCAGCCGAAGCGCTGATCGCGCACGGCGCCAAGGAGGTTTCGGCCTACATCACCCACGGCGTGCTGTCCGGCGGCGCCGCCGCGCGCATCGCCTCGTCGCGGCTGAAGGAACTGGTCATCACCGACTCGATCCTGCCGACCGAGGCCGTCAACAAGGCGCCGAACATCCGCCAGATCTCGATCGCCGGCCTGATCGCCGAAGCGATCGGTCGCACCGCGGCGGAAGAGTCGGTCTCGAGCCTGTTCGATTAAATCGATATTTGCTGTCGTCCCTGCGAAAGCAGGGACCCATAACCACAGGCCGTTGTTGTTGCGAAGGCTGTGGCTCCGGCGTTGTCAATCAATTCGCATTCGTGGTTATGGGTCCCGGCTCAAGGCCGGGACGACACCGGGTATGCGGCAGCCACCGCGCTAAAACCCCGGCCGTGGCACGTGGCTCATCAACGTCCGCGCATAGCCGCCATCGACGATGATCTCCTCACCGTTGACGTAAGACGAGCGATCACTGGCCAGGAACAGGGTCGCGTCCGCCATGTCCTGGGGCGCGCCGATCCGGCGCATCGGCACCACGGCGGTGCGCCGTTCGGTGACGCCAGGCGTGTCGTAGAAGGCCTGGCTCATCGGCGTCACGACAAGGCCGGGGCTCACCACATTGCTGCGGATGCCATGCGGCCCCCATTCCGCTGCGAGTTGCTGCGAGAGCATCACGACGCCAGCCTTGCTGACGCTGTAGGCGCCGCTCTGCCCCTGCGCATTGCTGGCGGCGATCGAGGCGACGTGGATGAGGCTGCCGCGTCCGGCCTTGCGCATCTGGCGGCCGAACGCCTGCGCGCAGATGAAATAGCCGGTGAGATTGACCGCCAGCACCGCATTCCATTCCGCGAGCGCGAGCGTATCGAGTCCGCCCGGGCGCAGCACCGCCGCGGTGTTGACGAGGATGTCGCAAGCGCCAAACGTGCGCGCGACGGCGTCGGCGACAGCGGCGACATTGTCCTCGCTGGTCGTGTCGCAGCTCGCAACGAGATGACCGTCACCGAACTCGCGAAGCGTTGCCTTGGTCTCCGCGAGGGAGCGCTCGTCGCGATCGAGCGCGGCGACCCTGGCGCCGGCGCGCGCGAAGCTGAGCGCGGTGGCGCGGCCAATGCCGCCGCCTCCGCCGGTAACGACGGCAACGCGGCCCGACAGGCCGAGCCAGTCGGAGGAATGTTGTTCGATCATGGGCGCCTCCCGCGCGTTTTGGTTTTATGCCGCAAGCATAACCGAACGCGCCGCAGGCGAGAGCGATCCCGGCACGCATGCCGGAATCGCTTTTCCGCCGATGCTAACCGGGGATTCCCGCCGCGACCTGGCCGCGCAGCCGCTCGAGGCTGAGCAGCGTGTTGGCGCAGGCCTCCGCGACCTCGATCCCCTTGATCACGAAGTGCTTGCGGAAGAACTCGTAATGCACCTCGGTCTCGTGGAATTGCTGCGGCGTCAGCACCGCCGAGAACACCGGCACCTCGGTGCGCAACTGCACATCCATCAGTGCCTTGATCACGGTGTCGGCGACGAATTCGTGGCGGTAGATGCCGCCATCGACGACGAGCCCGGCCGCGACGATCGCGGTGTAGCGGCGGGTCTTCGCCAGCAGCTGCGCGTGCAGCGGGATCTCGAACGAGCCCGGCACCTCGAACACGTCGACATTGGTGATGTGGCGTGCCTCGATCTCCTTCAGGAAGGAGATGCGGCACTCTTCCACCACGTCGCGATGCCAGGACGACTGCACGAAGGCAACGCGCTGCGGCTTTGCGAAGTGCGGATGCTCCAGCGCCGGCGGAATGGCCGGCGTATCGGGAGCACTTTCTGCCTGGGAGGTTTGGACTTGAGAAGCTTGAACGTCTTGGTCTTGCAACATCTGATTCATGGCTTTCCTCTTTCAGGACCAGAATCAGGGCACACGGACAACGACACGAGCCCACGCGAAAATCGCGTTGGCCGCCGCAACCGTTCTCTTTCATCCGGACTGTAACCGTCGGCTTCGGAATTGCACCGAATCTGCTGACCCTTCCCCCGGCTTCGCGGAGGAAGGCGCTCGCGGGCTTGGGCTCATCACCCTTACCGCCGGTGGGGATTTTCACCCCGCCCTGAGAACTCGGCACGCCCGGGATGGACGTGCCTGAGGCGAAATATGACCAAAGCGCGACAGCCGGGCAAGGCCTTTGGCATGGGGAAACGGCATGTCCCCATGAGCGGGTTGCGGCTCTGCGAGGTTGATGTGAAGGCCCGACCACTGATTCACAGGCGCGGCGAAGCGCCGGCAAATGGTTAACAAAGCGTTACGCGAACGCTTAGATTCCGATTTGTTCTCAAAATCACAGATGTGGCGGAGATCAGCTGTGGACGATGCGCGCTTTGGCTGTGGACGGACTCGGCGTGCGGTTGCGCGGATTCCGCAAATCACATCACTTCATCGGCGTCAGGTCCAGGGGCATCCGGAAGCCCGCATCAGGAACTGCACTCGGCCACGACGCAGTATGTCGCAAGTGCCGGCTTCCGTGTGCGTATCAAGCGATCATAAGAACAAGGTCCGAGACGGCATGTCCCTCCTCGAAAGCATTATCGATTCCCGGAACAACCCGCTTGCGGTGGTCGAGGATATCGCCACCGACAACAACTGGGCGTTCGAGCGTTCCGGCGAAGACGAGGTGACGATCGTCTCCAAGGGAGACTGGATCGATTATCAGCTCTCGTTCACCTGGATGGGCGAGATCGAGGCGCTGCATCTCGCCTGCGCCTTCGACATGAAGATGCCGCAGGCGCGCCGCGCCGAGGTGCAGCGGCTGGTCGCCGCGATCAACGAACAATTGTGGGTCGGCCATTTCGATCTGTGGACCCACACCGGCATGGTGATGCACCGTCAGGCGCTGGTGCTGCCCGGCGGTCTCACCGCCTCCACCGCGCAGTGCGAGGCCATGGTGGTCAACGCGATCCACGCCTGCGAGCGCTACTATCCGGCATTCCAGTTCGTGGTGTGGGCCGGCAAGTCGACCGCCGAGGCGATGGCCGCGGCGATGTTCGACACCGAGGGCGAGGCGTAACGGTTTCGCTCCAGCAATCCACACCCTCAGTGTCGTCCCTGCCTAGTGCGCAATTGCGCACGGGAGCAGGGACCCATACTCCGCGGCCGCGGGGCTCACGCAAACTGCTTGTGGCTGATCGCTCGTCTCACTAGAACCGGCTGTGGTTATGGGTCCCGGCTTTCGCCGGGACGACACCGGGTTTGTGGAGACGCCTGTGAACACGAGCAGCGCACTTAAGAACACCACCGGCACCATCGCGCTAGCGGGCGCGGGCAAGATGGGCGGCGCCATGCTGACCGGCTGGCTCGCGCAGGGCCTCGCACCCGAGCGCGTCGCGGTGATCGATCCGCACCTCTCGCCGGAGATCTCCGCGCTTGCCGCAAAGGGCGTGCGGCTCAATCCGCAGGCGAAGGATCTCGGCACGGTCGACACGCTTGTCGTCGCGGTGAAGCCGCAATCATTCCGCGACGCCGGCGCCGCGCTGAAATCCTTCGTCGGCCCCTCGACACTCGTCGTCTCGATCATGGCCGGGACGACCATGTCAGCGCTGGAAGAGGTTGTCGGCGGCGCAGTCGTGCGCGCGATGCCGAACACGCCGGCGGCGATCGGCCGCGGCATCACCGTTGCGGTACCGTCGAATCGCGTCACCGCCGCGCAGCGCGCGATGACCGATGCGCTGCTGAAAGCGACCGGGCTCGTCGAATGGGTCGACGATGAGAGCCTGATGGACGCGGTGACCGCGGTGTCCGGCTCGGGCCCCGCCTATGTGTTCCTGCTCGCCGAGGAGCTCGCGCGTGCCGGCGTTGCGGCCGGCCTGCCCGAGCAGCTTGCGACCACGCTGGCGCGGGCGACCGTCGCGGGCTCCGGCGAGTTGCTGCATCGCTCGGATCTGCCATCCGCGACCCTGCGGCAGAACGTCACCTCGCCCGGCGGCACCACCGCTGCGGCGCTGGAGGTGCTGATGGCCAACGACGGCATGCAGCCGCTGATGACCCGCGCGATTGCCGCCGCGACAAGGCGTTCAAGGGAATTGGCGAAGTAGCTGCGAGTACACTGCCTGCCCGTCACCCTGAGGTGCGAGCGAAGCGAGCCTCGAAGGGTGCACGGCCCGCGGCCCATCCTTCGAGGCGCGCAAGGGCGCGCACCTCAGGATGACGTCTGAACAAGTGGCAAGAGTCGTAGGCTGGGCAAAGCGCAGCGTGACCACCATCGCGAACACGCCGTATGCGGTGGGCAGGGCGCAAGCGCGCCTTTGTCCACCCTACTCAGTGCCCGATGCCCCGGCGAGCCGCTTGTTAAAACTCTCGACATTGATCAAACCGCGGGCGTGGCGGCCTTCGCCGAGCTTGCGCGTGCCCTCAAAGGCCTCGACCTCGAAGCGGATCACGCGGCGCTCGACCGCGATCACCTTCGCGGTGGTCCGCACGGTGGCGCCGACCAGGGCAGCGGCGAGATGGCGGATGTCGACCTCGGTCCCGACCGTGACCCAGCCGGACCGCAACGCGGCGCGGATGGCGTCGCCCGACGCCATCTCCATTTCGAGGATCATCATCGGCGTCGCATAGACCATCGGCATGCCGGGCACGAAATGCCCGACGGTGCGCTCCGGCGGCACCACGAGCATGCGCTCGGCGCTCATGCCGACCTTGATGAAGTCGCGTGCGTCCATCGGTGCCTCAAAACAGGTGTCGTCCCGGCCTTGAGCCGGGACCCATAACCACCAAAGCTAGTTATTGCGCAAGCTGGAGCCCCAGCGAGCGCAACAACCGGCATCGGTGGTTATGGGTCCCTGCTTTCGCAGGGACGACAGAGGTGAATTACTTCTTCGCCGCGGCGGCGCGCTCGACGAACGACTTGCCGCCCTTCATCTTGTGATGCAGCGGCGCTTCGTTGATCTGGATCACGACCGCGTCGGCATCGACGCCGAGATTCTTCACCAGCGCCTGGGTGATGTCGCGCATCATGCCGAGCTTCTGCTCGTCGGTGCGGCCGGCGGCCATGCTCACGGTGATCTCAGGCATTGTTGCTCTCCCTCTTGTTGTCGCCATGGCCGGGCTCCTCCCGGCCATCCACGTCGCCGCGCATCAAACAAGAGGTGGATGCCCGGCACAAGGCCGGGCATGACGTCACAAGCGAATGGCTATCCCCACGCTACGTCATGCCGCGCCAGGACCTCGCGGACCCTGGCGACCAGATCGGCTTCCGCGCAGGAGAACTGCGCCGGACGCGTCTCACGCCATTCCTGATTGGAGGCGATCGCAGCCGCGGCCTTGGCGCCTTCGATCAGATCCTTGATCTGCACCTCGCCGCGCGCCTTCTCGTCCGAGCCCTGGATGATCACGCAGGGCGAGTTGCGGCGATCGGCATATTTGAGCTGATTGCCCATGTTCTTCGGATTGCCGAGATAGAGCTCGGCGCGGATGCCGGCCTGGCGCAGCTGCGCGACCATCTTCTGGTAGTCGGCGACGCGATCGCGATCGAACACGGTGACGACGACAGGACCGAACTCGGCCTGCGTATCGAGCTGGCCGAGCATCGTCAGCGCGGCCTGCAGGCGCGACACGCCGATCGAGAAGCCGGTTGCCGGCACCGGCTCGCCGCGGAAGCGCGAGACCAGACCGTCATAGCGGCCGCCGCCACCGACCGAGCCGAACCGCACCGGGCGGCCTTTCTCGTCCTTGGTGTCGAGCAGCAGTTCAACCTCGTAGACCGGGCCGGTGTAATATTCGAGACCACGAACAACGGTGGGATCGATGCGGATGCGATCCGCGCCATAGCCGGACGCCGCGACCAGCTTGGCGATCTCTTCGAGCTCGCTCACGCCGGCCTGACCAACTTCGCTCTTCGCCAGATAGGTCTCGGCCGCAGCAATCGCCTCTCGCCAATCGTCACGCTGCTGCGTGACGGCCAGGACGATATCGGCATCGGCAGGGCTCAGGTCGGCGCCCTTGGTAAAGTCGCCCTTGCCCTCTTCGCCGCCATCCCACCGTCCGGGACCCAGCAGCTTGCGAACCTCCTCGGCGGGAAATTTGTCGAGCTTGTCGATCGCGCGCAGCACCGTGAGACGGCGGCCTGCATTCTCGTCGCCGCCAAGGCCAATGGCCTCGAGCACGCCATCGAGGACCTTGCGGTTGTTCACCTTCACGACATAGGAGCCGCGCGGAATGCCGAGCGCCTCCATCGTGTCGGCTGCCATCATGCAAATCTCGGCGTCGGCCGCCGGCGTCGCCGAGCCGACGGTGTCGGCGTCGAACTGCATGAACTGGCGGAAGCGGCCGGGACCGGGCTTCTCGTTGCGGAAGACATAGCCGAACCGATACGACCGATAAGGCTTCGGCAGCGCGTCGAAGTTTTCCGCGACATAGCGCGCCAGCGGCGCGGTGAGGTCGTAGCGCAGCGATATCCACTGCTCGTCATCGTCCTGGAACGAGAACACGCCCTCGTTGGGACGGTCCTGGTCGGGCAGGAACTTGCCGAGCGCGTCGGTGTATTCCATCGCCGGCGTCTCCACCGGCTCGAAGCCGTAGAGCTCGTACACGGCGCGGATCTTCTCGACCATCGCCCGCGTGGCATTGATCGCGGCCGGGCCGCGATCTTCCAGTCCGCGCGGCAGGCGCGCCTTCAGTTTCTGGGGTTTTTTGGGTTTCTCGGCCATGAGCGGCCGTTTACCAGCCGGCGCGCAAGGCGGCAACCGGTGCCGCTACGCTGTCATTCCGGGATGGTCCGCAGGACCAGACCGCAGGTGCGCAATTGCGCACCGGGGAATCTCGAGATTCCGGGTTCGATGCTGCGCCTCGCCCCGGAATGACGTTGCGTCCGTCACTGGACGTTTCGGATCCAGTTATGCGGGTCGTTGGTGCGACCGTACTGGATGTCGACCAGCTTCTTGCGCAGGCCCATGGCGACCGGGCCGGCCACGCCGCCGCTGATCTGGAAATCGCCGCTCGCCGAGCACACCTTGCCGATCGGCGAGATGACGGCCGCGGTGCCGCAGGCGAACGCCTCTTTCAGCTTGCCGCTGGCGGCGTCAGCCCGCCATTGCTGGATCGTGTAGGGCTCCTCGCGCACACGCGTGCCGGCATCCTTGGCAAGCGCGATGATCGAGTCGCGGGTGATGCCGGGCAGGATGGTGCCGAGCGGCGGCGTCAGCAGCGAGCCGTCATCGAACGCGAAGAACACGTTCATGCCGCCGAGCTCCTCGATGTAGCGGCGCTCGACCGCATCGAGAAACACGACCTGGTCGCAGCCCCGTTCGATCGCCTCGGCCTGCGCGCGCAGGCTGGCGGCGTAATTGCCGCCGCACTTGACGGCGCCGGTGCCGCCGATGGCGGCGCGGGTGTAATTCTCCGACACCCAGATCGACACCGGCGCAGGGCCGCCCTTGAAATAGGAGCCGACCGGCGAGGCGATGACCGAGAAGATGTATTCGGCCGACGGCTTCACGCCGAGGAAGATCTCGCTCGCGATCATGAAGGGCCGCAGATAGAGACTGCCCTCGCCGCCCGGGATCCAGGCGCGATCGATCCGCACCAGCTGCTCGACCGCATCGATGAACAAATCCTCGGGCAACGGCGCCATCGCCATGCGCTCGGCCGAATCATGGAAGCGGCGGGCATTGGCGTCGGGGCGAAACAGGTTCACGCCGCCATCGTCGCGCTTGTAGGCCTTGAGGCCTTCGAAAATTTCCTGGGCGTAGTGCAGCACCGCGCCGGCCGGATCGAGCGGAAAATTCGCGCGGGCCTCGACGCGGGCGCTGTGCCAGCCCTTGCCCTGGCTGTAGCGGACGATCGCCATGTGATCGGTAAAGACCCGGCCGAAGCCGGGGTCCACGAGCTTCGCCGCGCGATCCTTGTCGGACGTTGCATTCGGCGAAGGCTGGATGTCGAATTTCAAAGTCATTTTTCTTGCTTTCCGCTGTCGGAACCGGCGCGATACCCGGCGCCGGCCTGTTTCCCCCGGAGCCATCAGGCTCGGCTGGCCCGAACTTCACCACCGCCGGCCGCGCCGCCGGCTTCCATCGCCAACATGCCGTTTAGACATGCTTTTGCGGAATGCTGAAGTCCAGTATGTTTGCCGAAATGCCGCTCGACAATCGCACGGTAGTCCAATTTGCGGCCCAAACCGCCTCACAGGCTCGTTCAGGCCGCCTCAAACGCTGTCGAGGACAAAACGACCTAATGTTTCGTCGTGACAGGCAGTTTTGTAACATTGAACCCAAGATACGTCAATATGACTGACATAAATTTCTCAGGGGCTGCCAAGCCCGATTCGCAGGGAGACGACCACGCTCCTGCGGCGGGGCCGCGCGACCTGCGCTGGGACATCATCGAGCTGTTGTTCTTCGCCTACCGCGACTTCGTCGGCGACGCCGACCAGGAGCTGGAGGCGTTCGGCTTCGGCCGCGCCCACCACCGCGTCATCCACTTCGTTACCCGCTATCCGGGGCTGAAGGTCGCCGACCTGCTCGACGTCCTGCGCATCACCAAGCAGTCGCTCGGGCGCGTGCTCAAGCAGCTCTTGGACGAGGGCTACATCGTGCAGAAGACCGGCAACAACGACCGCCGGCAGCGCCTGCTCTACGCCACCCCGAAGGGCGAGGCGCTGGTCGCCAAGCTCGCCGGGCTGCAGACCGACCGCATCAACCGCGCGGTCGCCGGCATCGATCCGGCCGGCGTCGAGACGGTTCGCCAATTCCTCCGCGCGATGATCGACCGCGACGATCCCGACAAGGTGCTCGAAGCGATCTTCGGCGGCGGCAAAAAAACGAGGGAGTGAGCTGGTGCAGGCTGCAACCATGATGCGCGCGCCGGTCGAGCCGGCCGACGACGCGCCGCATCTTCTGTTGGTCGACGACGACCGCCGCATTCGCGACCTGCTGTCGCGCTTTCTTTCCGGCGAAGGCTATCGCGTCACGACGGCGATGAGCGCCACCGACGCACGCGCCAAGCTGCTCGGGCTGCATTTCGACCTGCTGATCCTCGACGTGATGATGCCCGGCGAGAACGGCTTCGACCTCGCCCGCTTCATCCGCAGCTCCTCGACGGTGCCGATCATCATGCTGACCGCCCGCCACGAGGCGGAAGCCCGCATCGAGGGCCTGCAGATCGGCGCCGACGATTATGTCGCCAAGCCGTTCGAGCCGCGCGAGCTGGTGCTCCGGATCGGCAATATCCTCAAGCGCACCGCGCCGCCGCAGGTCGCAATCGTCGAGCAGATCGCGTTCGGCCCCTACATTTTCCACATCGAGCGCAGCGAACTGCGCCAGGGCGAAGAGATCATCCATCTCACCGATCGCGAGCGCGAGATGCTGCGCATCCTCGCCAGCGCGCCTGGCGAGACCGTGCCGCGCGCCGAGCTGACCTCCGGCGGCACCGTCAACGAACGCGCGGTCGACGTTCAGATCAACCGCCTGCGCCGCAAGATCGAGCACGATCCCGCCAATCCGCTGTTCCTGCAGGCGGTGCGCGGCATCGGCTATCGCCTGGTCGCCTCGCCATAAGATGCTGCCAAAGATGCTGCCATGAGCACGCTCGACTCCGGCCTGACCCTGATCAAGAACGCCTCGCAGCGCGTCTCGAAGGCGAACGGCTGGATGGGCAATGCGTTCAAGAGCTGGATGCCGACCGGCCTCTATGCCCGCGCGCTGCTGATCATGATCGTGCCGATGGTGATCCTGCAGACCGTGGTGGCGTTCGTGTTCATGGAGCGGCACTGGAACACGGTGACGCGGCGGCTGTCGGCCGCGGTGGTGTCCGATATCGCCGCGCTGATCGACGTCTACAAGAGCTACCCGCAGGACAAGGACCGCGCGCAGCTTCGCCGCATCGCCCAGAAACTGCAGCTGGTGGTCGACTTCCTGCCCGCCGGCGACATGCCGCCGCCGGGGCCGAAGCCCTTCTTCTCGCTGCTCGACCAGACCTTGTCGGTGCAGCTCGGCCGCCAGATCAGCCGTCCGTTCTGGATCGACACCGTCGGCAAATCCAATTTGGTGGAGATCCGCGTGCAGCTCGACGATTCGGTGATGCGGATCTTCGCCCAGCGCAGCGCGGCCTACGCCTCCAATTCGGAGATCTTCATCTTCTGGATGCTCGGCACCTCGACGATCCTCTTGATCGTCGCCGTGCTGTTCCTGCGCAACCAGATCAAGCCGATCCTACGGCTGGCGGACGCCGCCGAAAGTTTCGGTAAGGGCCGCGAGGCGCCGAACTTCCGGCCGCGCGGTGCGCGCGAGGTGCGGCGCGCGGCGCAGGCCTTCATCGAGATGAAGGCGCGCGTCGAACGTTCGATCGAGCAGCGCACCGCGATGCTCGCCGGCGTATCGCATGATCTGCGCACCATCCTGACCCGGTTCAAGCTCGAGCTTGCCCTGATCGGCGAAGGCCCCGAGATCGACGCGATGCGCAAGGACGTCGACGAGATGTCGATGATGCTGGAGGATTATCTCGCCTTCGCGCGCGGCGATTCCGGCGAGGTCGCGCAGCCGACCGACATGGCATTGGCGCTGGAGGAATTGCGCAGCGACGCCGAACGCCACGGCCACACCGCAACCGTTGCGTTCCACGGCCTGCCCGTCGTCACGGTGAAGCCGGCCTCGTTCAAGCGCTGTCTCGCCAATCTCGTCTCCAACGCGGCGCGCCACGCCAACACGATCTCGATCACCGGCCATCGCGACCATCGCTATCTCAACGTCACGGTCGACGACGACGGGCCGGGCATCCCCGCCGACATGCGCGAGGAAGTGTTCAAGCCGTTCCTGCGGCTCGACGACGCCCGCAACCAGGACGAAGGCGGCACCGGGCTCGGGCTTGCCATCGCCCGCGACATCGCCCGCTCGCATGGCGGCGACATCATGCTCAGCGAAAGCCCGATGGGCGGCCTGCGCGCCGTCGTGCGGGTGCCGGTGTAACACAGCGTTTTCGAGCGCAGTGGACGCCGGTTCGCGTGAAGACAACGCGTCCAAACAACAAATTCGAGCTACCAGCGGTAGGACAACGTGCCGATGACCTGCCGCCGCTCGCCGGCATAACAGTAGCCGGACTGGCAGGTCTGGTAGTGCGTGTCGAACAGATTGGTCGCGTTCAGGCGCGCGGTGGCGCCGAGGAAGCGCCGGTCCAGCTTGCCGAGATCGTAATCGATCACCGCATCGAACAGCGTCGTCGCGGCGTTCTGGAACGTGTTCTGGTCGTTGCCGAAGTTCGTCCCGATATAACGCACGCCGAGACCAAGCCCGAGCCCTTCGACGGGCACGCCCGACTGGAACGTATATTTGCCGAAGGCGGCGAAGGAATTCCTCGGAATGCCGGAGAGCTCATTGCCGGTCGTATCGGGATTGCCCTGCGTGATCACGACGTTGAGATGGGTGTAGGCGGCGGTGAGATCAAATCCCTGCTTGAGCGCCAGCTTCGCCTCGAGCTCCACGCCCTTGGATTCGACCTGCCCGGTCGCTGCCTGGAACGCCATGTTGTTCGGATCGGTGCGCAGCACATTGTCCTGCGTGATGTCGAACACCGCAGCGGTCAACAGCACCGGAAGGTTCGGCATCTGGTACTTGATGCCCACTTCCTTCTGCTCGCCGGTGGTCGGCCTGAACGGCAATCCGGATGCATCGACGCCGACCTGCGGGGCGAATGCCGTCGCATAGCTGACATAGGGCGCAATGCCGTTGTCGAAGACGTAGCTCAGCCCCGCACGGCCCGTGAAGGCGGTCGCTCTCTGCGTTGACGGCACGCCGTCCAGACCCGCGGTCGTCGTCTGCGACACCCAGCTCTGACGGCCGTTGAGCGTCAGAATGAAGCCTCCGAGCTTGGCCTGCTCCTGCGCATAGACACCGACCTCGTCGGTCGACTGCTTGTTGAAGATCGAGAATGCCGGCGTCGCGATCGCCTGGGCGCCGTAGTTCATGGTCAGGAGATTGAGATCGGGCGCCGGCCCGTAGCCGATCTTGTCATTGTAGTAGGAGTGACCGTAGTCGACGCCGAACAGGGCCGTGTTCCTGATCGCGCCGAGCATGAACTTGGCCTCGGCCTGATTGTCGAGCGTGACCGTGTTGAAGCTGTCCAGGATCCGCCAGGCTGACCGCGACGCGAGATTGGTGCTGCTGTCGATCGAATCGATCTGGGTGTACTTCGCGTCGACGTCGACCTGGTAGAAGCGGAAGTTCTGCCGCACCGTCCACACGTCGTCGACATTGTGCTCGAACGCGTAGCCGATGCGATACTGCTTCTGATCCATCGCGCTGAAGGCCGGATCATTCGAATAGATGTTGGTCAACTGTCCGTCAGGCGTGCGGAAGTTGCCGATGCTCGCGGCGGTTCGGCTGCTTTGATATTCGCTCAGGATGGTGAAGGACGTGTCGGCGTCCGGCCGCCAGGTCAGCGCAGGCGCGATATAGGCGCGATCGTCGTCGTTGCCGGGGTACCAGGTCTTCGCGTCGCACAGCAAACCGGTCAGCCGGTAGTACAGTTGATCGCTGCCGGGCACCGGACCACCGACATCGAAACTGCCCTGGTAACGGTCGTAGGTGCCGCCCTGCAGCTGCACCTCACCGAATGCCGTCAACGGCGGCCGCTTGGTCGTGACATCCACGATGCCTCCCGGAGAGCCGAGGCCATAGAGGCCCGAGGCCGGTCCGCGGAGGATCGACACGCTGTCGAGACCGTAAGGTTCGATCTTGGGAATGGCGAAGTTGCCGCCGCCCTGACGCAGGCCGTCGCGATAGATCCCCGTATAGGTCGCATCGAAGCCACGGATATAGAAGCTATCGAATCTTGGATCATAGCCGAACGCCGTGGTCGTCACGCCCGGCGTGTAGCTGACGGCGTCCTTGAGCGTCTGAACGTTGCGATCCCGAAGCTCCTTTTGCGTGACGACCGAAAGCGACTGCGGCGTTTCGATCAGCGCTGTGCTGGTCTTGGTGCCGGCCGTGCTGGCGGTCGCGACGTAACCCGTCGTCGTACCGATCGCGCCACCTGTGCCTTGCGACCGCGGAGCCTGACTCTGAGCGGGCGCCGCGGCATTGCGGCGCCGGTTCGCCGCGACCGCGCGCGAAGCCCTGGTATTCTGACTTGAAACGACGGCACCGCGCTTCTTTGCGGCGCCGGGTTCATCCACCGTCACTGCGGGAAGTTCGCTGACATTGTTCTGCGGAGGACTGCTCTGCGCCTGAGCGCAAGCGACGTCTGAGCCCATTGGCACAAGCGCGACCGAACCGAGCAGCGCTGCATTGATCGCAGCATTTGATGCAAGCAAGCCGCGCTTGCACCGCAACGAAGCCATTCCCACCGAACAAATCCCCACATTGCCTTACGCTGACATCGATCGAGTCGCGTTCGCGACAAGGCCGGCATCGATTGGGGCGGACTACTATCGGCGGGATGAACGAAATTCCACACGCGCAAAATAGAATCCATTGAAACGCACACGATGCGAAACACTGGAGCGATTCAAGTTGCGCAACACTGGAAGGGTTCAAAACGACATGTTGGTGCATCACGCTTCCGACACGACGAACGCGATGCGCGTCGTCGCTCGCAGAGAGTCTCGAACGCGACGCACTCGGTGATCATTCAATGATGTTGCATCCGGTCGACGTCATCGCGCGCCAAGGAGCGCACGAACGCGGCGAACCGTCATCCCCGCGCAAAGGCTATCGCCATTTCGTGGCGGTGTGCCCATGGCCATCCTTCGAGACGCCCGCCTTCGGCGGGCTCCTCAGGATGAGGTCTTGTTCTGCGGCACAATAGTAGACCCTCATGGTGAGGAGCGCCGCTTGCGGCGCGTCTCGAACCACGAGGCCAAGCACTTGCGCGGTCGCCAAGGGGCATATGCGATAGCCCTTGGGGGTGACCGGGAGGGATCGGATGGATTGCGCATCGCCTCAGCGCAAGATTGCTCCGCATTTTCGTCGCGAACTGCTCGTAATGACGGTGATGCGAAGCGGCACAGCCTCTCGGCATGCGAGGCGATGTATTCAGTCGCGCGGCAACGGCCGAATGCGCTGCGCGCTACTTCTGCTTGGGCAGGAGGCCCTTCAGCTTTTCCATGTCCTTGACGTTCATCTTCATGCCGCCGGGCATGATGATGTCACCGGCCTTCTGGTCGCTCTTGCAGGCGCCGAGCCACTTCGCCTCGATGGTCATCGTGGTGTCGCGCGAGCCGGCCGCGCCGCCCTCGGCATGCGAGGTGCTCTTCACCGTGTAGGCGGAATTGAAATCGCCGACGATCTCGGCATGGCTCTGCATCGTCATGCCGGCGACGCTGCAGACGCTGTCGCTGACATAGCCGGTCGCGGTCTTCTGGATATCCTGCTTGGAGCAGACTTCCTTGGCCATCGGCGAGGCCGCCGCGCTCATCTCCTTGTCGGTGGTCTCGTCGGTGCAGTGCTGCATGGTGATTTCCGGCATCGGCCCGCCGGTGCGCACCATTTTCATCTCCCACAGGCCGGCCTTGCGGATCGGCAGGTCGACGGCACTTGCGGCGCCAACGGACAGGACAAGGCACACAGCCGAACCAAGCAAGGCAAGCTGTCGGGTCATGCGGTTGGCTCCCCGGCTGAACGATCGAAAGATTTGAAGCGCGCTCAGTAGAGCGTGCGCAGCGGCCTCTGGGCCGCGCCATAGGGCACCCAGCGACAGGCGAAAGAGATGTAGCCGCCCGGATAGTTCTGCATCGCAAGGAACTTGACCACCTTGCCGTAGGAGGCGCAGTGATCGACGGCGAGCTGCCGGGCGTCGCTCTGGGTCGCCAGCGCATAGGCGATGATACCGCCGGTATCGTTGCCCTTGAACGGCGGTACCGGCTGCATCCAATCCGCCCGCGCCGGCACAACGGCCAGCATCCCGCAAACGGCAACCAGGCACGCGGCCAATTTCCTTCGCATCGCAGACTCCATTTCGCTGAGACCAACATAGAGTGCGCCGGCGACCGTGAAAAGAACGAGCCGGCTCCCCAAGGTGGACTTCTCCGCAGGTGTTGCCGCGCTGCACTTGACCTTGCCGAGGCTTCGCGGCACCGTCCGCGGCATCGGATAATCGGGTGGATTCCCATGCGCAACCTGTTCAGCTCCCGCAATAAACTCGGCCGCAAGCTCGGCCTCGGCGCCGCACTCGTGGTCGGCACGCTGGCGTTCGGGGGCACGGCCCAGGCCGCCAATCCGTTCGAAATGAACTTTTGGCTGTCCGGCCCGCGCTATGACGGCAATGTGGCCCCATGCGAGAAGGCCCTGACGGTCATCAGCACGCAATTCCAGGAAAAGGAAGCGACCTTCTGGAATTCGCCGCTCGTGATCACCGGCTTCAACGGGATTCACGAAACCGCCTTCCGTCCCTGGCAGTCCGACAATATTCCGCGCCGCTATTGCAGCGGCGAGGCGATGCTGAGCGACGGCAAGGTGCGCAAGGTGCACTATTCGATCATCGAGGACGGCGGCTTTGCCAGCATCAATCAGGGCGTCGAATGGTGCGTCGCGGGGCTCGACCGCAACTGGGCCTATAACCCGTCCTGCAAGGCCGCCCGGCCCTGATCTCCGACCAGACTGCTAAAGCAGGAGCCGCCGCCATTTGGACGGCGGCTTTTTGTTCTTGAAATGTTCTCGCGGCCTGCTAGGTTCTGGGCGGTCGAGTGAGGGGAGCGTTTGATGCCTCGGTTGGACACAATTTCCCGATTTTTGATTTCGGTTGCCATTATTCTGTGCGGTGCGGTTGGGGCCTCGGCCCAGGATCGCCGCCAGAATGCGCCCGGTGAGTTCGATTTCTATGTGCTGTCGCTGTCGTGGTCGCCCTCGTTCTGCGAGGCGGCGAGCGAGCGTGGCAACAACGGCCGCGGCACGCAGGCGCAGTGCGGCGGACGGCCCTATTCCTTCGTGGTGCACGGCCTGTGGCCGCAATATGAGCGGGGCTTTCCGGAATACTGCCAGCGGCCCTCGCCGCGACTCGCCCGCAGCATCATGAGCTCGATGCTCGACCTGATGCCGGCGCCCGGGCTGATCTACAATGAGTGGGACAAGCACGGCACCTGCTCCGGTCTCGGCGAACGCGCCTATTTCGAAGCCATCCGCAAGGCCCGCGCCACGGTGAAGATCCCCGAGGAATTCCTGCAATTGTCGGAGCCGAAGACGGTCGCGCCCGACGAGCTGGAGGCTGCGTTCATCAAGGTCAATCCGGGCCTCAGCAACTCCGCAATCTCGGTGACCTGCGACAGCAAGCGGCTCAGCGAGGTGCGGATCTGCCTCAGCAAGGATCTGCAATTCCGCTCCTGCGAGGAAATCGATCGCCGCGCCTGCCGCCGCGATCAGGTGCTGATGCCGCCGGTTCGCGGCGGCTGACGCTCTGGGTCATGGCCGGCAGACCCGTGCCGCGCGTCGTCGCGCAGAACGTCCCGGCCACCTGCGCCATCGCGAAACAAGCAAGATAAGGCGCAGATGCCCGCGAGCCGGCTACGCCAAGGCTTCGCCGAGCTCGGGTGGTAACCCCGCCGAAGCTTTAGCGAAGGCCGGGACAAGCCCGGGCATGACGAGTACAACATGCGCACCCTTTGGGAGCGCAGTACGATCATCACATGAACTACCGTCACGCCTTTCATGCCGGCAGCTTTGCCGACGTCATCAAGCACATCGTGCTGGTGCGCATGCTCACCTATCTGCAGGACAAGCAGGCGCCGTTCCGCGTCATCGACACCCATGCCGGCGCCGGCCTCTATGATTTGACGTCGAGCGAAGCGCAGCGCGGCGGCGAATGGCTCACCGGCATCGCGCGGCTGATGCAGGCGCGGCTCTCCGACAAGGCGTTGCCGCTGATCGCGCCCTATCTCGACATCATCAGGGCATTCAATCCGAGGGGCGAGCTGAAAGCCTATCCGGGTTCGCCGTTGATTGCGCGGGCGCTGCTGCGTCCGCAAGATCGCCTCACCGCCTGCGAGATCGAACCGACGGCGCGCAAACAACTGATCGACGCCTTGCGACGTGACGCGCAAGCGCGCGTCGTCGATCTCGACGGCTGGATGGCGCTGCCCGCATTCGTGCCGCCGAACGAACGGCGCGGCCTGGTGCTGATCGATCCGCCGTTCGAAGCGAAGGACGAGTTCGAGCGGCTGGCCAGTGCTTTCACGGAAGCATTCGCGAAGTGGCCGACCGGCACGTATCTTTTGTGGTACCCCGTAAAAACCCGGAGAGCCACCGATGAGCTAGCGCGCAGTGTGGCCGCTGCAGCAGCAGCGAGTCGGCCCGCCGGCAAATGCCTGCGTTTGGAATTCAGTGTGGCACCGCAAGAAGCAGGCGCAGGCCTCGTTTCCACAGGGCTTTTGCTGGTGAATCCGCCGTGGACGCTGGCGAATGAGTTGAAGATCATCCTGCCCGAACTCGAGCGGCCGCTCGGTCAAGGCGGTGCGGGGCGCTTCAGACTCGAGACGCCTAAACCTTGATCGACAGCTCCTACTGAAAAGTTCAATTTTGAGCATAGGCAATTTGCGCGGAACCGTATTATGCTCATCCTGTTACGACTGGCTTTACGTTCCGCTTCCGCGAATGGTTGCGGCGGAGTGACAAGGCCGAAATAAATCCAGGCAGACCGGCGGCGTGACGCCGGCCTGTTCAGGTGGCCAAGCTTCCGACAAGCGAATGTCGGTCAACCGCTACGCGGCGTGCGCGTAGCGGTGGAGCAATACGGGGGAGGAGTTTCCCGATGGCCATGACTGGGACAGTCAAGTTCTTCAACGGAGAGCGTGGCTACGGCTTCATCAAGCCTGATGATGGCGGCCGCGATGTGTTCGTTCACATCACAGCTGTCGAGCGTGCAGGATTGAAGGACCTGACTGAAGGACAACGCATTACGTTCGAGGTTGAGCCCGACAAGAAGGGCAAGGGCCCGAAGGCCGTCAACCTGGTGGTCTCATGACGAGCGCTCGCGATGCGCGGCTCGTGGTGAACGCCGAATGAGGCGTTGCGTGTGAGTTGACCGCCGAGCGCGCGGCTGGCGTGCTCTGGATGACCACCTGCATGATGCGGACGCGACTGGCGGTGCCGCATATCCCACACGTGCGGCCCACCGATTGGATTCGCGGACGCCGCGGCGTGCATGCCGCCATGCGCGACGTTGAGATCATCAACACAAAGAAAAACCCGGCCGCGCAAGGCGCGGCCGGGAGTTGATGGTCGACGTTTTCTTGTTCTCAAAAGTGATAGTTGATGCCGGCGCGAACCAGGCTGAAGCTGTAGCCGTTCGACACGCCACCGGTGATCGTGAAGTTGCTGTTGGCAAGGTCGACGTAGAGATATTCGATCTTGGCGCTCCAGTGGGGGGCAAAGCCCATTTCGGCGCCGGCACCGACGGTGAAGCCTGCGTTGGTGTGGCTCTCCGTGATGCCGAACGTCTCGCCGCGCAGTTCGCCGAAGGCGAGACCGCCGGTCGCGTAGAACAGCACGTTGTTGACCGCATAGCCGGCGCGGCCGCGCACCGTGCCGAACCACGGGTTGGAGAACTTCCACGGCGCGAACCGGTCGTCAGCCGTGGTGCCCTGGATATCGGCCTCGATACCGAACACCCAGGGGGAGCCGTTCTGGAAGTTGTAGCCGGCCTGCACACCGCCGACGAACCCGGATGGCTTGGTCGGGTTGTTCTCGACCGAGCCCCAGCCATAGCCGACATTGCCGCCGAGATAGGGGCCGGCCCAGCTATAGGCATTGAGCGGCTGATAGACGGTATAGGGCGATCCGTAGTTGAGGTCGGCCGACGCCGCCGAGGTCGTCCAGCCTGCAACGATCAGTGCCAGCGCACGCGCGACAAACCGGGTCATTGGTACTCTCCACCACGCAACAGCCGCAGCCCGCCGGCCAAGGCCGGCGTGGTTACGGAATTCCACTTTTTTCGCTAAGGTTTATCGAGAGTTTTAAGTTAAAGGGCTGTTAAGCCCGGTTACCGGCCCGCTCATCAGTCTTAACAAGGTGTTACACACCCCCTCCGGGCATCCGCGCGGGGCCGGTAACCTCCTGCAATCGAGGTGGTTTTCTTGGTGCCGCCAACGCTGGCGACCGGTCGCCCAAGCACTTAGTTTACGGCCCATGGTTCACGATTCTCCCGAGCGTCCGACGCCGGCCCCCAAAGCTGATCCCAAGGCCGACTCCAAGGCTGATCCCAAGCCACGGCGCGGTTCAAAGTCCGACCTGCCGCAGGACGATCTGACGCTCGATACAAGCGACGTCGATCCCGAAACCTCCGCCGCCGAGGAGGAGGACGAGGCACGCCTGCCCGAGGCTTCGGAGGACGCCGCCGAGGCGGTCGCCGAGGGCACACTCTCGGTCGGGCATGCCGCGATCGAGAACGCGGTCCGCCTCGCCCCGACCTCGCCCGGCGTCTACCGCATGCTCAACGCCGCCAACGACGTGCTCTATGTCGGCAAGGCGAAGAACGTCAAAAAGCGGCTGTCGTCCTATGCGCGGGCCAACGCGCCGCTGCCGGCGCGCATCTTGCGCATGATCGCGGCGACCACGCAGGTCGAGATCGTCTCGACCATGACCGAGACCGAGGCGCTGCTGCTCGAAGCCAATCTGATCAAGCAACTCCGTCCGCGCTTCAATGTGCAGCTGCGCGACGACAAGTCGTTTCCCTATATTCTGACTGTCTCTTATACACAAGTTCGTCGGCAGCGTCAGATGTGTATAAGAGACAGGCTCCTGCACCGACGGCTTCTTCGAAAGCCGCAGCCGCCCCTGCCTGCTCTATCAGATCAAGCGCTGCGCCGGCCCCTGCACGCGTGAGATCGACTTCCCCGGCTATAGCGAACTGGTGCGCGAGGCGACCGAATTCCTCTCCGGCCGCAGCCACGCCGTGAAGGAGCTGCTCGCGGCGGAGATGGAGAAGGCCTCCGGCGAGCTCGAGTTCGAAACCGCGGCGCTGTACCGCGACCGTCTCGCGGCGCTGTCGGCGATCCAGTCGCAGCAGGGCATCAATCCGCGCACGGTCGAAGAGGCCGATGTGTTCGCGATTCACCAGGAGGGCGGCTATTCCTGCGTCGAGGTGTTCTTCTTCCGCACCGGCCAGAACTGGGGCAACCGCGCCTATTTCCCCAAGGCCGAGAAGAGCTTCACGCCCGAGGAGGTGCTGTCCTCGTTCCTCGCGCAGTTCTACGACGACAAGCCGCCGCCAAAGCTGATCCTGCTGTCGCACGAGATCGAGGAAAGCGCGCTGCTCGCCGACGCGCTGTCGGTCAAGGCCGGATCCAGGGTCGAGGTCTCCGTGCCGAAGCGCGGCGAGAAGAAGGAGCTGATCGGCCACGCACTCACCAACGCGCGCGAGGCGCTCGGCCGCAAGCTCGCCGATACCGCGACGCAAAGCCGGCTGCTGGAGGGCATGGTCTCGACGCTCGGCCTGCCGCACACACCCAAGCGGATCGAGGTCTACGACAACAGCCACATCCAGGGCACCAACGCGGTCGGCGCGATGATCGTGGCGGGACCCGACGGCTTCATGAAAAACCAGTACCGCAAGTTCAACATCAAGTCCGAAGGGCTGACGCCGGGCGACGATTACGGAATGATGCGCGAGGTGCTGGAACGCCGCTTCAAGCGATTGCTGAAGCCGCCGGAGGGCGAGGCCGCTGCCAGGACAAAAGCGGATGACGATTCGTTCCCGCAATGGCCCGACCTCGTCATCATCGACGGCGGCCGCGGTCAGCTCAACGCGGTCCGGGAGATTTTCCAGAATCTCGGGCTGACCGAGGTCTCGCTGATGGCAGTGGCTAAAGGTCCGGAGCGCGATGCCGGGCGCGAAACCCTGTTCATGCCCGACCGCGAGGCCATCAAGCTGGAGCCGCGGGACCCGGTGCTCTATTTCATCCAGCGGCTGCGCGACGAGGCCCATCGCTTCGTGATCGGCTCGCACCGCAAGCTGCGCAAAAAAGACATCCGCGAGGCCGGCCTGCAGGAGATCCCGGGCATCGGCCCGTCCCGCAAGCGTGCCTTGCTGCACCACTTCGGAACGCTCAAGGAGATCGAGCGGGCCTCGATCGCCGACCTCGGCAAGGTTCCCGGCGTCAGCGCCGAGAGCGCCCGCAAGATTTTCGAGTTTTTCCACGCCCAGCCGGGTTAAACCAAAGGCGAGTCATCAGGGCGTCGCCTGCGACAGGGCATCTGGGGCATGATGCGAAAAAGTGTGAGGCAGTTATCCGAAAAGATCATGCTTAAACAACGAGCTAAGGAGCTATGACGATCCAGCGCAATCTGGTCGCGCCTGACGCGTCCGCACGGTTGACCTTCTCGCTTCAGCGGTATTGGTAGAACGGATGAACATCGCCACGACCCGGGGACAGACCAAGACCATGTCCCTCCCGAATATCCTGACCTACGCCCGGATCGCCGCGATCCCCGTGGTGATCGGCTGCGTCTACTGGCAATCGATCCTGGACGGCCCGTTGTGGCTGCGCTGGGTAGCGCTGGCCGTGTTCATTGCGGCGGGGATCACCGACTATCTCGACGGCTATTATGCCCGGATGTGGGACCAGCAGTCCGCCTTCGGCCGGATGCTCGATCCGATCGCCGACAAGCTGCTGGTCGCCTCCAGCCTTCTGATGCTGGCCGCCGACAATTCGATCCATGGCTGGACGCTGTGGGCGGCGATCGTGATCCTGTGCCGCGAGATCCTGGTCTCGGGCCTGCGCGAATATCTCGCAGGCTTGCGGGTCAGCGTTCCCGTCACCAAGCTGGCGAAATGGAAGACGACGATCCAGCTGGTGGCGATCGGCTTTCTGATCGCCGGCGAAGCGGGCGAGCAGGTCTTCCCGGCCACCACCCTGATCGGCATCGTGCTGTTGTGGATGTCGGCGATCTTCACGATCTACACCGGCTGGGATTATTTCCGTGCCGGCATCCATCACCTCATCAAGGAGGATGAGGGATGAAGCTGAAATATTTCGCCTGGGTACGCGAACGCATCGGCAAGGCTGAAGAGATCGTCGAGCCGCCGGCCGACGTACGCACCGTCGGCGACCTGATCGGCTGGCTTGCCGCGCGCGACGATGCCTACGCCTATGCGTTCGAGAAGCCGACGGTGATCCGCGCCGCGATCGACCACGCCCATGTCAAATCGGACGCGGCGATCTCCGGCGCCCGCGAGATCGCGTTCTTTCCGCCGATGACCGGTGGCTAAAGCCCAACATGACCGTCGCAGCGACCATCCGTATCCAGCAAGCCGACTTCGACGTCGCGCAGGAGATCGCGGCCTTGAGCAAGGGCCGCACCGATGTCGGCGCGGTCGTCAGCTTCAGCGGCATCTGCCGCGGCAGCGAGCAGGGCGAGCCGATCGCGGCGCTGACGCTCGAACATTATCCTGAAATGGCGGAAGCAGAGATTGGACGCCACGCCGACGAGGCGCTGTCGCGCTGGCCGTTGCAGGGCCTCACCATCATCCATCGTTTCGGCCGCATCGCGCCGGGCGAGAACATCGTGCTGGTCGTGACCGCCTCGGCGCACCGGCAGGCCGCGTTCGAGGCCGCCGAGTTCCTGATGGACTATCTGAAGACCAACGCACCGTTCTGGAAGCGCGAGGAAAGCGCGCGCGGCGCGAGCTGGATCGAGGCGCAGGACCACGACGACGCGGCCGCCGCGCGCTGGACCAAATCCTGATGGCCAAGCGCAGCAAAGTGCCGGCGAGGCGCAGCCCCGCCCTGCCGAAAGCGCCGAAAGTCGGCGCCGGCGAGCTTCACACCCTGTTCGATTTCCTGCGCTATGCCGTGAGCCGCTTCAACGCGGCCAAGCTCGTGTTCGCACACGGCACCACCGATCCGGTGGCCGAGGCCGCGTTCCTGATCTGTGAAACGCTGCACCTGCATCCCGACCAGTTCGAGAATTTTGCCACCGCGCGCGTCACGATTGCCGAGGGCAAGCAGATCCTCGACCTGATCGAGCGCCGGATCGCGACGCGGAAGCCTGCCGCCTATCTCGTCAACAAGGTCTATATGCGCGGCCTGCCGTTCTATGTCGACGAGCGCACCATCGTGCCGCGCTCCTTCATCGGCGAATTGCTGGATTCGCATTTCGGCGGCGACGAGCACGGCACCTCGCTGATCGGCGATCCCGAAGAGGTCGAACGCGTGCTCGACCTCTGCACCGGCTCCGGCTGCCTTGCGATTTTGGCGGCGCGGCATTTTCCCAACGCCGCGGTCGACGCGGTCGATATTTCAAAGGATGCGCTCGAGGTCGCCGCGCGCAACGTCGCCGACCACGGCCTCGACGATCGCCTGATGCTCCATCGCGGCGACCTGTTCAAGCCGCTCGGCGGCAACAGATACGATCTCATCATCTCGAACCCGCCCTATGTCGACGCCGAAGGCATGGCGGCGCTGCCGCGCGAGTGCCGTGCCGAGCCGAAGATCGCGTTCGATGGCGGCGCTGACGGGCTCGATATCGTCCGTCGCCTGATCGATGAGGCGAGGCAGCATCTGACCCCGCAGGGCGGGCTGCTTTGCGAGATCGGCCGCGGCCGCGACAATCTCGAGGCCGCCTATCCGAACCTGCCGCTGCTCTGGCTCGACACCGAGGACTCCGAGGGCGAGGTATTCTGGATCGCTGCCGCGGACCTCTGACCGGCGTGCCGCCGCCGGCTCCGGCGATTTACGGAGCCCGATCCGGGCGAAACGAAAATCGTGTGCAGTTCCAGCCGGTTCCGAAGATCGCTGGCCCGTCGAATCAACAATGGTGCTAAGGTCGCGGTCCGGGGACGTTCGGACAGAGGGCGCGGGCGCGCGACATGATTCGCATTTCGACGATCTTCATCGCCATCTGTATGGTGCTGCTCGCAGCCTCGCTCGGCTTCGTGCTGTATTCGGTGGCGGGCATCAGCGGATCGGAATCGGCGATCGTGGCGCTCAGCGCCCTCACCTGCCTGATCCTCTACAACGCGGTCTCGATGCGGCTGCGCGACCGCAGCGATGTCGGCGGCCAGATCGCGGATCTGTCGCGCGGCACCGCCGACCTTGCCCGCCAGGTCGCCGAGTTCGGCCGCCGGCTGGCCGCAGTCGAGGGCCGCGTCGCCTCGGCCAACTCCACCGGCGCTGACCGGATGCAGGGCATGGCCGGCGAGATCAGCGAGCTCGGCGGACTGGTGCGGCAGCTTGCGGCATCCGTCGCGCATCATGAGGATCTGCTGGCGGCGGCTCCGGCGGTGCAGCCGGTCGCGTCCCCGCGCGACGATGTGCTGCAGCGGGTTGCGCCGGCGCCGACCGTCGTGGTTGCGCCTCAGCCGACAGCTGCGGCTCCGCCGGAGGTCTCGCGCAGCCAGACCCAGCTGATCGGCGCGATCAAGCAGGCCATCGACGACAACCGCCTCGACATCTACCTGCAGCCGATGGTGACGCTGCCGCAGCGCAAGGTGCGCTACTACGAGGCGGTGACGCGGCTGCGCGACGAGCGCGATCAGGTGCTTGCCGCCGAGGATTTCATCGAGGCGGCCGAGGCCGGCGGTCTGATCGGCCGCATCGATCACATGGTGATGCTTCGATGCGTCCAGGTGCTGCGCCGCCTGATGATCCGCAGCAAGGATGTCGGCGTGTTCTGCAACGTCTCGGCGGCGACGCTGTCCAACCCGCAGCACTTCACCCAGTGTCTCGACTTCCTCGAGGCCAACCGCGCGCTGGCGCCGTCCTTCGTGCTCGAGTTCAAGCAGGCGACCTTCCGCAATCTCGGCCCGGTCGAGAGCGAGAATCTCGCGGCGCTGACGCAGCGCGGCTACCGGTTCTCGATCGACCATGTCAGCGACCTTCGCCTCGAGCCGCGCGAGCTCGCCGATCGCGGTGTCCGCTTCATCAAGGTGCCGGCGGCGCTGCTGCTTGACGCCAAGCAGATCGCGAGCACCGACATCCATCCTTCCGATCTGTCCGACCTGCTCGGCCGCTACGGCATCGACCTGATCGCCGAGCGGATCGAGGGCGAACGCTCGGTGGTCGACCTGCTCGACTACGACGTCCGGTTCGGCCAGGGGTTCCTGTTCGCGCCGCCGCGGCCGTTGCGGCCGGAGGGGGCATCAGCTACCGCCGAGGCTCCGCAGACCAACCCCCAGGATCTTAATGGCGCCAGCACTTCAGCCCCTGTCTCCAGCCCCGCAGCTCCGCCGCGCGCAACCGGCAGCGCCGCACTGGCGCGCCGCGCCCTCGGTCCAAATTAGCCGGCAATTCGCATCATGACCTCGCTGCGTTACGTAGAGCGGCTGCGCGATCTCATTGGCGGCGTCGACGTCGTGCTGTCGGACATCTGGGGCGTCGTGCACAACGGCCTCGAGTCCTTTCCCGAGGCCTGCGAGGCACTGCATACGTTCCGCCAGCAGGGCGGCACGGTCATCCTGATCACCAACGCGCCGCGGCCGGCCGATTCCGTGCAGCGACAGCTGCGCAAGCTCGGCGTCGCCGACGAGACCTATGATGCGATCGTCTCCTCGGGCGACCTGACGCGCCACTTCGTGGCCGATCATCCCGGCCAGAAGATCTTCTGGATCGGCCCGGAGCGCGACAGCTCGATCCACCGCGGCCTCGACGCCACCTTGGTGCCGCTGGAGCAGGCCGACTACATCATCTGCACCGGCCTGTTCGACGACGAGACCGAGTCGGCCGAAGATTACCGCGACACGCTGCTGAAGGCGCTCGAGCGCAAGCTCACGCTGGTCTGCGCCAATCCCGATATCGTGGTCGAGCGCGGCGACCGGCTGATCTATTGCGCCGGCGCGGTCGCCGAACTCTATCGCGAGCTCGGCGGCGAAGTGATCTTCTACGGCAAGCCGCACCGGCCGATCTATGAGCGCGCCATGGCGCTGGCCACCGAGCGCCGCGGGCGTCCGACCGAGCTCAGCCGCGTGCTCGCGATCGGCGATTCCGTGCGCACCGATCTCACCGGCGCCCATGGCTTCGGCATCGATCTCCTGTTCGTCACCCGCGGCATCCATTCCGAACAGTTCGAGGGCATCGAGCAGCTCGATGCGGCCTCGATCAAGGAATTGTTCGGCCATCCGCCGCGTGCGCTGATGCGCGAATTGAAGTGGTAGCGGCCACCCCCGCAGGGGCGCGCCGCCAAAATATCGAAAACAACCCCATGCAAAGGAGCCGGCGGCGGCCGACGTTCTACCAGGCAACTTGACACGTCGGGCAACTCAGGGGTATTCTTCTAATATTCCGAAATCGTGCAATCCGCGTCATGCTTTAGCTCCGTCATCCTGAGGAGCGCGCTCTTGCGCGCGTCTCGAAGGATGCACGGCCACCAGCCGGGCCGTCGACCCTTCGAGACGCCGCTTCGCGGCCCTCAGGGTGACGGTGAGGCGGCGCTGGTCATTCGCTAACGCGCGATGAGATGAGGATGAATCGTGATGCGATCGATGTCGGGCGGTTACGCCGTCGCCATGTCCGGGAACACCGCCTCGATCTTGGTCTTCAGCGTGGCCGCGTTGAACGGCTTGACGATGTAGTTGTTCACGCCGGCCTTCTTGGCCGCGATCACGTTCTCGGTCTTGGATTCCGCCGTGATCATGATGAAGGGCGTGGTCGCGAGGTTGGGATCGGCGCGGACTTCCTTGAGCAGGTCGTAGCCGGTCATCGGCTCCATGTTCCAGTCGGAAATCACCAGGCCATACTTCTTGCCGCGCATCTTGTTCAGCGCTGCGGAGCCGTCGGAGGCATCGTCGATATTTTCGAATCCAAGCTGCTTGAGAAGATTCCGGATGATGCGGATCATGGTGCTGTAATCATCAACCACCAGAACCGGCATGGACAAATCAACCGCCATCTTCCCCCCCAAAACACAAACGCAACTTGGCTTCTGCACAAACGCAGCTTTCCGCCAACGACTAACAGCAGGCGTTAAACAGCGCGTTAACCGGCTGAATCCGGATTGTTACGGATTTGACGCGATTTTCGTTAGCCTTGACTTCCACGCCGCCGCCGCGTCACGGTCCGGCCCGCACCAATCATGCTTAAGAATCCTTGAAGAATACCGCTCATGAGCACCGGCTTTACCGTTATCCGCGACAACACCCCCACAAGCGCCATTCCGAAAGGCGCCGTGGTCGCGATGGGAAATTTCGATGGCGTCCACCTCGGTCACCGCGCCGTGATCGGCGCGGCGCTTGCGATGGGCAAAGCGCGCGGCGTGCCCGCGCTCGCCGTGACCTTCGAGCCGCATCCGCGCAGCTTCTTCAGCCCGAACACCCCGCAATTCCGTCTCACGGACGAGACCAACAAGCTGCGGCTGCTCGCGGCCACCGGGCTCGCCGGCGCCGTCGTGATGACCTTCGACAAGGCGCGCGCCGGGACCTCGGCACAGGATTTCATTCACCATGACCTGATCGGCCGGCTCGGCATCAGCGGGATCGCGGTCGGTTACGACTTTCATTTCGGCAAGGGCCGGGTCGGCTCGCCGAGCCTCCTGGTCAGCGAAGCGCCGCGGCTCGGCATCGAGGTCGATGTGCAGGCCCATGTCGACATCGAGGAACGCCCGGTTTCCTCCAGCGCCATCCGCATGGCGCTCGCCGAGGGCGAGATCGCGGATGCGACCACGATGCTGGGCGGACCGTGGTTCGTCACCGGCAAGGTGATCCACGGCGAGAAGCGCGGCCGCGACCTCGGTTACCCCACCGCCAATATCCGCCTCGACAAGCATTGCGGCCTGAAACACGGCATCTACGCGGTGCGGGTCGGCAAGGGCTCGCAACGGTTCGACGGTGTCGCAAGCTTCGGGCGCCGGCCAACCTTCGACAACGGCGCGCCGCTGCTCGAGGTGTTCCTGTTCGACTTCAAGGGCGATCTGTACGACGCGGTCCTCGATGTCGCATTCATCGGTTTCATTCGCGAAGAGCTGAAATTCGACACCATCGAGGCGTTGATACGCCAGATGGATGACGACAGCGCCAAGGCGCGCGCGGTACTTGCCGCGGCGCCCGACGCGTTCCCGCAGCTCGGAGTGATTGGTTGAACAGGACTGAAAAGCAAAAAATGCTGGCGGGCGAGCTGTATCGCCCGGATGCGGAGCTCGCCGCCGACCATACCGCGGCGGAACACTGGATGGCGCGCTACAACGCGTCGGGCGCATCATCCGCCGCCGAGTTGCACGCGCTGCTCGGCGAGCGCTTCCGCAGGGTGGGCAGGGATGCCGTGATCCGGCCGCCGTTCTTCTGCGACTACGGCAGCAATATCAGCCTCGGCGACGGCGTGTTCCTCAACTTCAATTGCGTGATCCTCGACGTCGTCGAGGTCGTGATCGGCGATCGGACCCAGATCGGACCTGCGGTGCAGATCTATACCGCCGACCACCCGCGCGATGCCGAAACCCGCCGCGCCGGGCTGGAATTCGGCCGCCCGATCCGGATCGGCAGCGACGTCTGGATCGGCGGGGGCGCCATCATCCTGCCCGGCGTCACGATCGGCGACGGCGCCCTGGTCGGGGCCGGCAGCGTGGTCACACGGAACGTCGCCCCCGGCGCGATCGTGGCGGGAAATCCGGCCCGGGCACGGCCGGCCTAAAGCAGAATGAGATTGGCTTGAATTGGAGGGACGTCTGAGGTCCACCTCTCCCTTGGGAGAGGTCGGCGCGCAGCGCCGGGTGAGGGGTTACGGTCCCTCGTTGGAGCTGCGGCCCCTCACCCGATTTGCTACGCAAATCGACCTCTCCCCGCTGGGGAGGGGTGTATCGAACCCGAGGCTAAACTGATTCAAGCTAACTTCATCTCGTTTTAGCCACCCGGCGGGGCCGGATTTGCCAGCGGCGGGGGCTTTGCGATTTCCCCGTCCGGCTGCTATGGAAACCCCATGTTTTCGCGGCGCATCATACGGATTAGCTGCCCGGCTTCCGCCTGAGCCTGAAGGCTCGGCGCAAGACCGGGACTTCGCCGTTTCACCCGCGATTGATCGCGTATCCGCGCCCGCACCTGCCAAATCAGAGCTTTCATGTCCGACAAGCCGCAAAAGACCGACGCCCAAAAGACTGACGTTAGGGACTATTCCAAGACCCTTTACCTGCCGCAGACGGAATTCCCGATGCGCGCCGGCCTGCCCCAGCGCGAGCCGGAAATCCTGAAATACTGGAACGAGATCGGCCTCTACGACAAGCTCCGCCGGGAAGCCGAAGGCCGCGCCAAATTCGTGCTGCATGACGGCCCGCCCTACGCCAACGGCAACATCCATATCGGGCACGCGCTGAACAAGATCCTCAAGGACGTCGTGACCAAGAGCCAGCAGATGCTCGGTTTCGACTCCAACTACGTGCCGGGCTGGGACTGCCACGGCCTGCCGATCGAATGGAAGATCGAGGAGGAGAACTACCGCTCCAAGGGCAAGCAGAAGCCCGATTTCCGCGACTCGGCGGCGATGGTCGCGTTCCGTCGGGAATGCCGTGCCTATGCGACGCACTGGATCAACGTGCAGCGCGAGGAGTTCAAGCGGCTCGGCATCATCGGCGACTGGGATCATCCCTACCAGACGATGAGCTATCCGGCCGAAGCCCAGATCGCCCGCGAGCTGATGAAGTTCGCGGCCAACGGCACGCTCTATCGCGGCTCGAAGCCCGTGATGTGGAGCGTGGTCGAGAAGACCGCGCTGGCCGAAGCCGAGGTCGAATACGAGGACTACACCTCGGATGCGGTATGGGTGAAATTCCCTCTCCGAGAGGCAAAGGTTGTTAGTGAACACGAACAAGCGACAGAGGGAGACCTTCAGCCGCTGCGTGACCTTTGCAAACGACTCGAGACAAGCTCTATCCTCATTTGGACGACCACACCTTGGACTCTGCCTGCGAACCGCGCGATCAGTTTCTCGTTGGATATTCAGTATGGTCTCTACAAAGTAGTCGAGGCTGCACCGGACAATTGGGCGAAGCTAGGCGACGAGTATGTGATTGCGGACAAGCTAGCCGGTGAAGTCGCCGACCGATCGAGGGTCAAATTTGAAAGAATCTTGGATGTCGATTTTGAGGCTGGGCCCGCCGACTTGGAGCTGACGTGTAGTCATCCGTTCGCAAAAGTCTTGGGCGGTTACGATTTCAAGGTGCCGCTATTGGCCGGTGACCATGTCACTGACGACACCGGTACAGGCTTTGTTCATACCGCTCCGGGGCATGGCACGGAAGACTTCGAGGTTTGGACAGCACACACTCGAGAACTTCAACAGCGCAACATCAACACGACGATCCCGTATTCAGTGGATGAGAACGGCGCGTTCACCGAGAATGTGCCAGGTTTTACCGGTAAGCGTGTCTTCGACGAAAAAGGCAACAAAGGAGATGCGAACGCGGCTGTGATCGATGAACTCGTCAAAGCAGGCATGATCATCGCCCGCAAGCCGTGGAAACATCAGTACCCGCACTCTTGGCGCTCGAAGAAGCCAGTGCTCTATCGTAACACCCCACAATGGTTCATTGCGATGGACAAGGCGATCACGGATAAGGTGTCCGCGCGCTTGGTGCTTGCAACCAAGCACCATCCAGAATTCACCGACCCCGAATCGCCTGATACCCTGAGAAACCGCGCCTTAGACGGCATCGAAGCGACACAATGGGTGCCTTCATCGGGTAAAAATCGCATTTGGGGCATGATCGCCAACCGTCCCGACTGGGTGATCTCGCGTCAGCGCGCCTGGGGCGTGCCGATCGCCGTGTTCGTGCGCGAGAACAGCGACGGTTCGGCCGAGATCCTGCAGGACGAGGTCGTCAACCAGCGCATCACCGAGGCGTTCATGGAGGAAGGCGCCGACGCCTGGTACAGGGACGGCGCCCGCGAGCGTTTCCTCGGGACACGCGCGTCCGAGAACTGGAAGAAGGTCGACGACATCTGCGACGTCTGGTTCGATTCCGGCTCCACGCACGCCTTCGTGCTGGAGGACCGCCAGAACTTTCCGCAGCTCGGCAACATCGTCCGCAAGGTCGATGGCGGCAACGACACCGTGATGTATCTCGAAGGCAGCGACCAGCATCGCGGCTGGTTCCACTCGTCGCTGCTGGAAAGCGCCGGCACGCGCGGACGCGCGCCCTACGACATCGTGCTGACCCACGGCTTCACGCTCGACGAGAACGGCCGCAAGATGTCGAAGTCGCTCGGCAACACCGTCGAGCCGCAAAAGGTGATCAAGGATTCCGGCGCGGACATCCTGCGCCTGTGGGTGTGCGCCACCGACTATGCCGACGACCAGCGCATCGGCCCGGAGATCCTCAAGAACACCATCGAGACCTATCGCAAGCTGCGCAACTCGATCCGCTGGATGCTCGGCACGCTGCATCATTTCAAGCCGAGCGAGAAGGTCGCCTTTGCCGAGATGCCCGAGCTCGAGCGGCTGATGCTGCACGAGCTCGCCGGCCACGCCGAGACCATCCGCAAGGCCTATGCCGACTTCGACTACAAGACCGTGGTCGCAAGCCTCGCGGCGTTCATGAACTCCGAGCTGTCGGCGTTCTACTTCGACATCCGCAAGGACACGCTGTATTGCGATCCGCCGTCCTCGGTGGCGCGCAAGGCGGCGCTGACCACGATCGATCTGCTCTGCGACGCGATCCTGAAATGGCTGGCGCCGATCCTCAGCTTCACCACCGACGAAGCCTGGCGGATGTATCGGCCGAACGCCGAGCCTTCGGTGCATCTGACGCTGTTCCCCGAAGGTCTCGAGCAGTTCCGCGACGACGCGCTTGCCGCGAAATGGGAGACGATCCGCAACGTTCGCCGCGTCGTCACCGGCGCGCTCGAACTCGAACGCGCCGCCAAGCGCATCGGCTCCTCGCTCGAGGCATCGCCGGTGATCTACGTCGCCGACAGGCAGATGCTGGCCACATTGTTCGACATCGATCTCGCCGAGGTCTGCATCACCTCGAACTACGAGGTGCGCGAGGGCGAGGCGCCGGCGAACGCCTTCCGCCTCGATACCGTGCCTGGCGTTGCGGTCGTGGTCGAGAAGGCGGTCGGCACCAAATGCGCCCGTTCGTGGAAGATCCTGCCGACGGTGGGCGAGGACCCCGAATATCCCGACGTCTCGCCGCGCGATGCGCAAGCGCTGCGCGAATGGAAGGCGCTGGGGGGCTCAGCCTAGCCGTCGTCCCTGCGAAAGCAGGGACCCATAACCACCGCTGTCTAGAATGGACTGAGGTTGATGACTCCGAGTCATTCAAACAACACTTGGCACGGCGTATGGGTCCCTGCTTTCGCAGGGACGACACCTTTGGTGGGCTGACAATGACCCCTCCCCTCCGCGCCGGTGTGCTTGCGGCGATCATCACCCTGATCGCCGACCAGGCCTCCAAGCTCTGGCTGCTCCACGTCCTGGATATCGCGCGTCACGCCCCGGTGACCGTGACGCCGTTCTTCGACCTGGTACTGGCCTGGAATCCCGGCATCAGTTTCGGCTGGTTCCAGAGCGAGACCCCGGCGGCCCAGATCCTGCTGATGGTGATCAAGGCCGCGGCCGTGATCGCGCTGGCGATCTGGATGGCGCGGTCGCGGACCTGGCTCGCGACGGTGTCGCTCGGCCTGATCATCGGCGGCGCCATCGGGAACGGCATCGACCGCTTCGCCTATGGCGCGGTGGTCGATTTTGCCCTGCTTCATGCCGAGATCGGGGGAAAAACCTTCAATTGGTACATCTTCAACCTTGCCGATGTAGCCATCGTTGCTGGCGTGGCAGCCCTATTGTATGATTCCGTGGTGGGGACCCCCGCCGTAAAAGCGCCCTGATCCCGGCCGATACGAGCCGGTCAGCGGTCGACACCTGCTCAAGCGGAACTGTGCCTAAGCCAGTGATCGCTTTGGCGAATTTTGAGATGGGAATGGCGCGATGCGCAACACCAAAGCCCGCGGTTACCTGATCGAGACGTCCCGGCTGCCGTTGATGCGCGGCCTGCGCCTGGCGTTCGTCGCAGCCGGGATCGGCCTTGTCATGACGGCCGGCCCGGTGCGCGCCGGCGACGATGAGGATGACGGCGACGACGGCCTGACCTTCGAAGAGCGGATCGTCGACAATCTGATGACCGGGCTCGGCGCCAAGAGCGCGGCCAGCAAGGGCATCGACTACCGCGAGCGCTCGCCGCTGGTGGTGCCGCCCAAGCTCGATCTGCCCCCGCCGGCATCGACCGCCCAGGTCAACGCGCCGAACTGGCCGAAGGACCCTGATATCGCGGCGCGCAAGGCTGCGATCGCGGCGCGCAAGAAGGAAGTCAAGAAGGAGCCGTGGCAGTCGGCGGTGGCGTTGACGCCGGCCGAGATTGAGGCCGGCCGCAAGCAGCAGACCGCCACCGATGGCCGCAAGGAGCCGCTCGAGCCCGGCGTGAGCACCAATCCGTCGCTGATGCCGAGCCAGCTCGGTTACACCGGCGGCCTGCTCGGCATGTTCAAGGGGAACAGCAGCGAGTCCAAACCCTTCAAGGGCGAGCCGACGCGCGATTCCCTGACTGAGCCGCCTCCGGGCTACCAGACGCCGTCCGCGGGCTATGCCTACGGCACCGGCCCGCAGGCGCCGATGGCGAAGGAAGGCCAGTACGACGTCATGACCGGAAAACCGGTGCAGTGATCGCTTGGCCCGTTCGGGCGAAGGCTGACATGAGCAAAGCTTAATGCGGGGCGGCGGGTGTCTCTCCGCTTCGTGACCATGGGCACGGCAACGACCGTGTACGATGGCTTGCTTTCGCGCCCCGGCTGTGTATCCGGGCTTTCATAAGGACCATGATGCGCTCTCGCCGATCGATCGCCCTGTTCGCTGCCGCATTTGTTTCCACCATCCCGCTGCCGGGTGCCAGCCTCCGCGCCCAGACCACCGTCACCTCGGAACGCCCCGCCAGTTTCACGCTCGATAACGGCCTGCAGGTCGTGGTGATCCCCGACCACCGCACGCCGGTGGTGACGCAGATGATCTGGTACAAGGTCGGCTCGGCCGACGAGACGCCCGGCAAATCGGGCCTCGCGCATTTTCTCGAACACCTGATGTTCAAGGGCACCGCCAAGCATCCGGCGGGCGAGTTCTCGCAGACCGTGCTGCGCGTCGGCGGCAATGAGAACGCCTTCACCTCGGTTGACTACACCGGCTACTTCCAGCGCGTGCCGCGCGAGCAGCTGCCGACCATGATGGAGTTCGAGGCCGACCGCATGACCGGCCTGATCCTCAAGGACGAGAACGTGCTGCCCGAGCGCGATGTCGTCCTCGAGGAGTTCAACATGCGGGTTGCCAACAACCCGGATGCAAGGCTGGCCGAGCAGATCATGGCCGCGCTTTATCTCAACCATCCCTATGGCCGGCCGGTGATCGGCTGGCACCAGGAGATCGAGAAGCTCGACCGCGAGGATGCGCTCGCCTTCTACCGGCGCTTCTATGCGCCGAACAACGCGATCCTGGTCATCGCCGGCGACGTCGACGTCAAGGATGTCCGCCCGCTGGTCGAGAAGAATTTCGGCCCGATCCCGGCGCAGCATGCGATCCCCGAGAAGCGGGTCCGGCCGCAGGAGCCGACACCTGCCGCGCCGCGCACCGTGACGCTGTCGGATCCGCGCGTCGAGCAGCCGAGCCTGCGCCGCTATTACCTCGTGCCCTCGGCGACAACAGCGGCTTCAGGCGAGAGCCAGGCGCTCGATGTGCTCGCGCAGTTGACGGGCGGCGGCGCCAACTCCTATCTCTATCGCTCGCTGGTGATCGACAAGGGCCTCGCGATCTCGGCCGGCGCCGGCTACCAGGGCACCTCGCTCGATCCGTCGCAATTCTCGATCTCGGTGACGCCGAAACCCGGCGTCGAGTTCGCGCAGATCGAGGACGCGATCGACAAGGTGATCGCCGACCTCGCGCAGAACCCGGCGCGCGCCGAGGATCTCGAACGGGTCAAGACCCAGCTCATCGCGGAGGCGATCTACGCCCAGGACAACCAGGCGACACTGGCACGCTGGTATGGCGGCGCGCTGACCACCGGGCTCAGCATCGAGGATATCCGCAGCTGGCCGGACCGCATTCGCGCCGTCACCGCCGAGCAGGTGCGCACTGCCGCCGCGAGCTGGCTCGACAAGAAGCGGTCGGTGACCGGCTATCTGATCAAGGATACTACTGCGCCGAAACGCGAGGAGAAGCGCTCGTGATCTATTCCCTCACCCGCCGCGCGGCGCTGATCGGCGGCGCCTGCGCCGCGCTGCTGACGCTAACGTCGGCGCCCTCGCAGGCCGCGGCCAAGATCCAGCGGCTGGTATCGCCCGGCGGCATCGAGGCGTGGTTCGTGCAGGACGCGACCGTGCCGCTGATCGCAATGGAATATTCCTTCAGCGGCGGCGCCAGCCAGGATCCGCCCGGCAAGCCCGGCGTCGGCAATCTGGTCGCCGACCTGCTCGACGAGGGCTCCGGCGATCTCGATTCCAAGACCTATCACGAGCGGCTCGAGCGCCGCGCCATCGAGCTCGGCTTCCAGTCGAACCGCGATCAATTCCGCGGCTCACTGCGCATGCTCAAGGACAACAAGGACGAAGCCTACGACCTGTTGCGGATGGCGCTGACCTCGCCGCACTTCGAGCCAAAGGACGTCGAACGGATCCGCGCTCAGGTGATCGCCAATCTGCGCCGCGAATCGACCAATCCGTCCTCGCTCGCCGGCCGCAAATTCCTCGAGCTCGCATTCGGCGATCATCCCTATGCCAGGACGGCCACCGGCACGCTCGACAGCGTGCCGACCATCCAGATCCCGGATCTCAAGGACTATACCCGCCGCATCATCGCCAAGGATACGCTGCGCGTTGCCGTGGTCGGTGACGTCGATCCCGATACGCTCGGCAAGCTGCTGGACAAGACCTTTGGCGGCCTGCCGACGAAGGCCGAATTGACGCCCGTCCCCGACGTCGTGGCGACCAGGCCGCCGCAGCGCGCCTTCGTCCCGCTCGACGTGCCGCAGACCGTCGTCACCTTCGGCGGGCCCGGCATTGCCAGGCACGACCCGGACTTCATGGCGGCCTATGTGGTGAACCACATTCTCGGCGGCGGCGGGCTGTCGTCGCGGCTCTACAAGGAAGTGCGCGAGAAGCGCGGGCTGGCCTACTCGATCTATGAAGCGCTGGTCTGGATGGATCACTCCGCGCTGTTCATCGGCAACACCGGCACCCGCGCCGACCGCGCCGGCGAGACCGTCGATGCGATCGAAGCGGAAGTCCGCCGCATCGCCGAGGAAGGTCCGACGCAGAAGGAGCTCGACGAGGCGAAGTCCTACCTGAAGGGCTCGCAGATGCTGGCGCTCGACACCTCCTCCAAGCTCGCGCAGGCGATGCTGCAATACCAGCTCGACAAGATGCCGATCGATTACATCGAGAAGCGCAACGCCATCGTCGACGCGGTGACGCTCGACGATGCCAAGCGGGTCGCCAGGAAGCTCTGGGGCAACGGCCTGCTCACCGCAATCGTCGGCCGCGCCCCGCAGGCCGCCGCGCAGCCGGTATCGGCGCCGCCGAAGGCGAACTGACACTTTTCGGCGCGCTCACTTCTTCGTCCGCACCACCGCCGTGGCCACCCCTCTCCCCCCCCCTCCCCCGCAAGGGGGGAGGGAGCCCATCCGCTGGCGCGTCCCTTACCTATCTTTGCATCTCTTTGGCCGCGACGTTACGTGAGGTGAGCACGCCTGTCAGGCTCCCTCCCCCCTTGCGGGGGAGGGTTGGGGAGAGGGGTGGCCGCGCGGGCCGGTCGCAGTCGCGACCCGCGCTGGATCCACGCACCCCAAGCGTATCCACCGCAAACCCGCTATCCTGCAGCCTGCCGATTCTTCCCTCCATTGGGTGATGTCATGCTGCGGGTGTCCCGCGACCTTGCGATCGACGAGAACGACGTTGAGATCGTCTTTGTCCGCGCCTCCGGCCCGGGCGGACAGAATGTCAACAAGGTCTCGACCGCGGCGCAGCTTCGCTTCGATACCAACAAGATTGCATTGCCGCCGGACGCCGCGCAGCGGCTGGCGCGGCTCGCCGGCAGCCGCATGACCAAGGACGGCGTGATCGTGATCCACGCCTTCCGCTTTCGCACCCAGGAACGCAATCGCGCCGATGCGATCGATCGGCTGCTCGAGATGTTGAGGGAGGCGATGGTGCGGCCGACACCGCGGCGGCCGACCAAGCCGACGCTCGGCTCCAAGCAGCGCCGGCTCGAGGGCAAGAAACGCCGCAGCGACATCAAGGCGGGGCGCGGCACGCGCCGTTTCGACGATTAAAGCGTTTTCGAGCGAAGTGGATACCGGTTCGCGTGAAGAAAACGCGTTAAAACCAGAATCTAGAGCCCGTTCCGATTCAATCGGAACGGATAAGGCTCCAGGGAACGCCGGACGCAGCGCACGCGGCACTGCATCCGGGATCCGGTCAACGCCCAGACGCGTTTTCGCGCGAAGCGGATGTCGGTTCGCGCGAAGGAAACGCGTCAGAACAAGAAGCTTGAGTTCCGGTTCTGATTGGTCAGAACCGGGAAGGCTCTAGTATTTCTTGGTTGCGGGCGCCATCTCGGAACCGCCCGACTTCGGTGCCGTGCGTCCGCTGCCGACCGTTCCCTTGCTGCCTGACTTGGCGGTGGCACCGCTCTTCTGCGTCGGCGCAGTCGGCTGCGCAGCCATGTCCTCATCGCCGCTGCCGGACATGCCGCCGCCCTGCTGCATGGTACCTCTGCCCTGTGCACCGCCGCGAAGCTGGGTATCCGGTGCAGTCGTTCCCTGTGCCAGGACCGGGCCGGCCATCGCGGCCGAGATGGCAAGGGCGAGCACGCTGGTTTTTGCAAACGTCATCCACTTCTCCTGGGATTTTAATTGACGATGGAGGAGCGGCGCAGGTGGTGCGCCGTTTGCAGCGCCGACCCTGAACCCCATCGCGCGAGACTGCATTTTCCGCAAACGGCGCACGCGAGATGCAAGCTGCGTCGTGTGGTGATCGTGCAGGGATTTCGCGGTCATTTTGCGAAATTGTCGTCCGCATATGCGGCAACCACCGGTTCCGCGCCAGATCACCGCCCAGCTTTGTTCTGCTGTGAAACAGCCCGCTACTACCAACGGCGGATTTCAGCCTCCTACAGTCACCGCACAGAGGCGGTGATGTAGATGACAAAGCTGCGCGCAAGGTGGACGTTGGGGCTGGGATTTTGCAGCGCAATGCTTGCAGTGCAAATGGCCGGCGCGCAGATGCCCTTGCCCGCCGCCAAGCCGCCCGATGGGGCGACGCTGTTCAAGCAGCAATGCGCGACCTGCCACACCACCAACATGTCGGATGCCGTCCGGCAGGGACCGTCGCTCTACAGGATCGTCGGCCGCCATGCCGGCAAGGCCGACGGCTTCAAATATTCCGCGGGCTTCGGCAAGGCCGATTTCGTCTGGGACGACGTCAGGCTCGATGCCTGGCTGACCAATCCGCAGGAGGTGATCCCGGGCGCCGTGATGGCCTACCGGCAGGCCAAGCCGGAAACCCGCGCCATGATCATCGCCTATCTGAAGGAGCTGAACTGAATGGCGAAACCCGTGCATTCGATGATCCGCGTGCTCGACGAAGCCAAAGCGCTCGACTTCTACCGGCGCGCGTTTGGCCTGGAGATCGCGGACAATCTGAGATTTCCCGATTTCGCGCTGATCTATCTGCGCCATCCCTCCTCGCCCTTCGAGGTCGAGCTCACGGTCAATTTCGATCGCAAGGAGCCCTACACGCTCGGCGACGGCTACGGCCATCTCGCCGTCATCGTCGATGACGTCGATGCCGAGCACGCGCGCTTCGAAAAGGAGAAACTGTCGCCCGGGCCGCTGCGCGACTTCAAGCATGACGGCAAGACGCTGGCGCGCTTCTTCTTCGTCTCCGATCCCGACGGCTACAAGATCGAGGTGATCCAGCGCGGCGGGCGCTTCGGCTAGAGCATGATCCGGAAAAGTGGAGACCGGTTTTCCGACAGGATCATGCTCAAGCAAAAAGAGCATGCTCAAACAACAAGGCAATTGCACAAATAAAAATTGACGGAGGAACCCATGAGAGAAATCGATCGACGCAGCAAATATGACCGGCGTGTCTTTCTCAAAGGCGCGGCCGTTACCGCACCCGCAGTCGCGATTGCGACCTCGACGGGGCTCGGCATCACCGATGCGTGGGCCGAAGGCACCACGACGCTGACGCCGGCCACGCTGAAGACGCTGCTGAAGATGGCGCGCGACATCTATCCGCACGACTTCCTCGGCGACAGCTACTACATAGCGGCGGTCAAGCCGTATGACGAGAAGGCCGCGAAGGATCCGGCGGTCAAGTCGCTGATCAATGACGGCGTCACGAGGCTCGATCAGGCGGCCAACGACCGTCACAAGATGCCTTATGTCCAGGTCGCCTGGGAAAACGACCGCGTCGCGCTGCTGCAACAGATCGAGCAAAGCGCGTTCTTCCAGAAGATCCGCGGCGACCTCATCGTCTCCATCTACAACAACAAGGAGGTGTGGCCGCGGTTCGGCTACGAGGGCTCCTCCGCCGAGCATGGCGGCTACATCAAGCGCGGCTTTGCCGATATCGACTGGCTGCCGAAGGTCTGAACGGGTCGGGAGGAAACAATGGCAAAATTCGATCTGAATGACAGCGGCGTTGTGGTGATCGTCGGCTCCGGTGCCGGCGGCGGAACGCTCGGCAATGAACTGGCGCAGAAGGGCGTCAAGGTCGTGATCCTGGAGGCCGGCCCGCGCATCGAGAACCAGGACTTCATCAACGATGAATGGGACAGTTTTACCCAGCTCGCCTGGTCCGACGCGCGCTCGACCTCGGGCAGCTGGCGCGTCCACCAGGACTTTCCGGGCCTGCCGGCCTGGATCGTGAAGGCGGTCGGCGGCTCGACCACGCACTGGGCCGGCGCCTCGCTGCGCTTCGACGAGCACGAGTTCAAGATCAAGTCGGCCTATGGCGCCATTCCCGGCGCCAACCTGATCGACTGGCCGATCACGCTCGCCGAGATGGAGCCGTGGTACGCCAAGGCCGAGGACAAGATGGGCGTCACCCGCACCAACGGCATCCCGGGATTGCCCGGCAACAATAACTTCAAGGTGATGGAGGCCGGCGCGAAGAAGCTCGGCTACAAGGAGGTGCACACCGGGCGGATGGCGATCAACAGCGAGCCGCGCGACGGTCGCGGCTCCTGCCAGCAGATCGGCTTCTGCTTCCAGGGCTGCAAGTCGGGCGCCAAATGGTCGACGCTCTACACCGAGATCCCGAAGGGCGAGGCCACCGGCAATCTCGAAGTGCGTCCCGGCAGCATGGTGATCAAGATCGAGCACGACCAGTCCGGCAAGGTCACCGGCGTGGTCTATGCCGATTCGACCGGCGCCATGCAACGCCAGAAGGCCCGCGTCGTCGCGGTCGCCGGCAACTCGATCGAGAGCCCGCGGCTGCTGCTCAACAGCGCCTCCACCATGTTCCCGGACGGGCTCGCCAATTCATCCGGCCAGGTCGGCCGCAACTACATGCGGCACATGACCGGCAGCGTGTATGCGAGCTTCGAGAAATCGGTGCACATGTATCGCGGCACCACGATGGCCGGCATCATCCGCGACGAGGCGAAGAACGATCCGAAGCGCGGCGTCGTCGGCGGCTACGAGATGGAGACGCTGTCGCTCGGCCTGCCCTTCATGGCCGCGTTCCTCAATCCCGGCGCCTGGGGCCGCGGCTTCACCAGCGCGATCGAGGGCTATCCGCGGATGGCCGGCATGTGGCTGGTCGGCGAGGACATGCCGCAGGAGACCAACCGCATCACGCTGGATCCGAAGATCAAGGACAAGTTCGGCATGCCGGTCGCCAGCGTGCATTTCGACGATCATCCGAACGACGTCGCGATGCGTGATCACGCCTACAAGCAGGGCTCCGCGGTCTATGAAGCGGTCGGCGCCACCGTGACCTACCCGACGCCGCCTTATCCCTCGACCCACAACATGGGCACCAACCGGATGAGCGAGAAGCCGCGCGATGGCGTGGTCAACAAGTTCGGCCAGACCCACGACATCAAGAACCTGTTCGTCTCCGACGGCAGCCAGTTCACGAGCGGTGCTGCCTGCAACCCGACGCTGACGATCGTGTCGCTGGCGATCCGGCAGGCCGACCACATCGCCGGCACGATGCAGCGCAAGGAGATCTGAGACAGTGCTGCGCTCCCTCGCCCCGTTCTTACGGGGAGAGGGTTGGGGTGAGGGGCTTTCTCCGCATATCCGGCGCTAGCTGCGTTTGCGGAGACTCCCCCTCACCCGGAACGCATCTAACGATGCGTTCCGACCTCTCCCCGCACGCGGGGCGAGGTAAAACGGAGTGAGCTGCTCGATACGAAGTAAACTCATCTCGGTTTAGCAAGAAAATCCAGTTCCCCTCGAACTGAAGCGGCCTTGTCCAGGCAGGACAAGGCCGCTTTCTTCTTTGCGTGATGGACCGGTGCGAAATCTATTCCGCCGCGTCCATGATCGCCGCCGGCGCGCGATAGTCCGGGACCACCGCCGGCGCATTCGCCTTGGCGCGGTAGATCAGGCAGGAGCAGCGCAGCAGCGAGGCGAAATTGTTCACCTCGCCGTGATGATCCAGCACCTCGTTGTGCAGGGTGGTGAGGAACTTGGCCAGCGTCATGCCTTCCTTGGCCGCGATCTCCTCCAGCGTATCCCAGAACGACATTTCCAGCCGGATCGAGGTGCAATGGCCGTCGATCCGCAACGATCGGGTCTGCGATTCATAGTCGCGTTGCGGCTGATGCGCGAAAAGATGGCACATGGCGTTCCTCCGGCGAGAACTTATAATTTTTCTAAACGATATACCTGTGCGCGCGACCCCACAATCGGGACGTAGGGCGTAACGCACCAGCCGCCGAAGCCAAGCGTCTTCAAGGCGATAGGCCGGACTCATCCCCACCCCGCATCCGGCCGTCAGATCGGTCCCATGCATTTGCCGGCGCGGCGACTTATAGTAATGGCCAGCCTCGAATCGCTCTCCGAACGCCCAATCCATGCCCGTCCGCCAGCTTCCCGAACAGCTCGTCAACCGCATCGCCGCCGGCGAAGTGGTCGAACGCCCCGCGAGCGTGGTCAAGGAACTGGTCGAGAACGCGATCGACGCCGGCGCCAGCCGGATCGACGTTTTCACCGATGGCGGCGGGCGGCGCCGGATCGGCATCACCGACGATGGCGGCGGCATGACCCGCGGCGACCTCGCGCTTGCGGTCGACCGTCACGCCACCTCCAAGCTCGACGACGAAGACCTGCTGCGCATCCGCACGCTCGGGTTCCGCGGCGAGGCGCTGCCCTCGATCGGCGCGGTCGCCAAGCTCGGCATCACGACGCGTCATGCCAGCGAGCCGCATGCCTGGTCGCTGTCGGTCGAAGGCGGCGAGAAGTCCGAGGTCATGCCGGCCGCGCTCGGCCAGGGCACCCGCGTCGAGGTCAACGAACTCTTCTACGCCACGCCGGCGCGACTAAAATTCCTCAAGACCGACCGCACCGAGGCCGAGGCGATCCGCGAGGTGGTGCGGCGGCTCGGCATGGCGCGCCCGGACATCGCCTTCACGCTGGCCGGCGAAGAGCGCGCGCCGGTCACCTGGGCTGCGGCGCTGCCCGGCGCCGCCGGCCGGCTGATCCGGCTCGGCGATATCCTGGGTGCGGATTTTCGCAGCTCCGCGATCGAGGTGCGCGCCGAGCGCGAGGGCGTCGTGGTCGAAGGCTTTGCCGCCGCACCGTCGCTGACCCGCGCCAATGCGCTCGGGCAATATCTGTTCGTCAACGGCCGCCCGGTGCGCGACAAGCTGATCCTCGGCGCGGTGCGCGCGGCCTATTCCGACTATTTGCCGCGCGACCGCCATCCCGTCGTGGCGCTGTTCGTGACCTGCGACCCGCAAGAGGTCGATGCCAATGTGCATCCGGCCAAGACCGAGGTGCGCTTCCGCAACGCCGGTCTGGTGCGCGCGCTGATCGTGCACGCCCTGAAGGAAGGCCTCGCGCGCGAAGGCAAGCGCACCGCGGCCAACACCGCCGATGGCGCGGCGCTCTCGGCCTTCCGCCCGGCCTTCACGCCGCCGCGTCCGGGCAATTGGGACTGGCGCGGCTCGCCGTCCTATCCGGCCGGTCCAATGCGCGCGTTCGACGGCGCGGCGGCGCCCGCCTTCGCCGAGCCCGGACAAGCCGCCTTCGACGTCGGCACGCCGACCGCCGATGTGCGCTTCGAGGCCGCGCCCGACCTGCTCGACCGGCCGCTCGGCGCTGCGCGCACCCAGATCCACGAGACCTACATCGTCTCGCAGACCCGCGACGGCCTCATCGTGGTCGACCAGCACGCAGCCCATGAGCGCATCGTCTATGAGAGGCTCAAGGCCTCGCTGGCGAAGAACGGCGTGCAGCGGCAGATCCTCTTGATCCCCGAGATCGTCGAGCTCGATGAGGCGACTGTCGAGAAGCTGCTCGATCGCGCCGAGGAGCTGGCGTCGTTCGGGCTGGCTATCGAATCCTTCGGCCCCGGCGCCGTCGCCGTGCGCGAGACGCCCTCGCTGCTCGGCAAGTCCAATGCGGCGGGCCTGTTGCGCGACCTCGCCGAGCACATGGCCGAGTGGGACGAGGCGCTGCCGCTGGAACGCCGGCTGATGCACGTCGCCGCGACCATGGCCTGCCACGGCTCGGTCCGCGCCGGAAGGCGCCTCAAGCCGGAGGAGATGAACGCGCTGCTCCGCGAGATGGAAGACACGCCGAACTCCGGCCAGTGCAACCACGGCCGCCCGACCTATGTCGAGTTGAAGCTGAGCGATATCGAGAAGCTGTTCGGGCGGAGGTGAAGATTCCGTAGGATGGGTAGAGCGCTAGCGAAACCCATCATCTCGCCGCACAGACGTAGCTTGATGGGTTTCGCTGCGCTCTACCCATCCTACGAATTTTGCCGAGTGAACACCTCCAGCGCCGTGCGCAACTGCGCGATCCATTCGTCGCCATCCTCGAACCCGCCTGCCGCGATCCGCTGGCAGACCTTATCGAGATCATCGCCGTCGGCCGCGTGCCTGCTGACTTGCCGAGTGATCGCGGCATAGCCGTCCACCAGCAGCACGAGGCCGGGCGCGCTCGCTGCAACATATTGCTCCCGCGCATCGCGGAACAGCCGGGACGCGTCGTCGTAGCGGCCGAGCGCAAGGTCGAAGGCCCCCACCATCCAGACGCCCGTTCCCTCGCGCAGCGGTGCGAGCCCCAGGCTCCGCACCAGCGCTAACGAACGTTCCGCAAGCTCGCGTGCGGCCAGCAGATTGTCCTGATTGATCGGCTTGTCGGACACTCTCCAGCCCGGCCAGCAATCGGCCGCCGCATTGAACGTCCAGCGCTGGACCATCATGAGCACTTCACGTTCGTCACCATCCTGCGCGCCGCGACGGCGTTCGATCTGGTCGGCGGCATCGCGCGCTGCGGCAAGCAGCGCCGCATCATCGCCGGCGCCGCGCAACGCCTTGACCTGCGTCTCCAGCTGACCGGCCAGCCCGGCAAGAGTGTCGGCCATGGTTCGCGCTCCGCTAGCGGTGATGAATCAGTATCGCGTAGGATGGGTAGAGCGCAGCGAAACCCATCATCTCTCCCGCGGCTCAGAAGTTGATGGGTTTCGCTTCGCTCTACCCATCCTACGGATTCGAAATCCTCAGGAACACGAACTCGGTGTCGTCATACGCCCGCCGCTCGAGCTCCTCGAAGCCATCGGGCGCCGCGAACGCCGCGGCCTTTGCCTCTTCCACCACAAGCAGCGCGCCCGTCGTCAGCCAGCCGCCGTCGCGCAGCGAGGCGAGCGCCTTGTCGGCGAGCCCCTTGCCGTAGGGCGGATCGAGAAACACCAGCGAGAACGGCTCGACCGGATGTGCAGGTCCAAGATCGGTGGCATCGCGCCGATAGACCTTGGTCGTGCCGCCGAGGCCGAGCGACTCGACATTGTTGCGCAGCAGCGCCCGCGCCTCGGCGCCATTGTCGACGAACAGCGTGAACCTGGCGCCGCGCGAGACCGCCTCGATGCCGAGCGCGCCGGTGCCGGCAAACAGATCGAGCACGCGCGCATCCTCAATCGGATTGTCGTAGGCGTGGATCAGGATATTGAACACGGACTCGCGCAGGCGGTCCGCGGTCGGGCGGATCTCGTGGCCCGACGGCGAAGCCAGGTTGCGGCCCTTCAGCCTGCCCCCAACGACACGCATTGACCGTTACTCGTCCTTCGGCGTGAGATCGCGCTTGCCGTGGTAGCCGCGCTTGGGACGACGCGGCGGGCCGTAGCCGCTGGCCTCGTCCTCGTTACGGGCACGCGCTTCCTCGCTGCCGGTGCGCTGCACCAGCACGCGGCGGCCCTTGCGGTCATTGATCGTTTCGCGCTTGCTCGGCTTCGGCTTCCTGGCGGGCGCATCGTCGCCGGCGGCGGCGTCACGCTGCTCCGGCCGCGCAAAGTCCGCACCCGCGATCTTGGCGATCTTCTCGCCGAGCTGCTCGCGCAGCACCCGCGTCTTGACCTCCTCGACCTTGCCCTCCTCGAGCTCGCCGAGCTGGAACGGGCCGTAGGAGATCCGGATCAACCGGTTCACCTCGAGCCCGAGATGCGCCATCACATTGCGCACCTCGCGATTCTTGCCCTCGCGGATCGCGAACACCACCCAGACGTTGGAGCTCTGGTCGCGCTCCAGCGTCGCGTCGATCGGCCCGTATTTGACGCCGTCGACCTCGACGCCACCCTTGAGCTGGTCGAGCTGGCCCTGCGTCACCTCGCCATGCGCGCGCACGCGATAGCGGCGCAGCCATCCGGTGTCGGGGTGCTCCAGTGTCCGCGCCAGGCCGCCGTCATTGGTCAGCAGCAACAGGCCCTCGGTGTTGAAATCGAGCCGGCCGATCGAGATCAGCCGCGGCAAGCCCTCGGGCAGATTGTCGAACACGGTCGGCCGCCCCTCGGGATCGGCATGCGTCGTCATCAGCCCGCGCGGCTTGTGATACATGAACAGCCGCGTCCGCTCGCGCGGCGGCAACGGCTTGCCGTCGACCGCCACGACATCGTTCTCGGTGATATCGAGCGCCGGCGAGTTGATCACGCGTCCGTTGACCGTGACCCGGCCCTGGGTGACGATCTCCTCCGCATCGCGGCGCGAAGCCAGGCCGGCGCGCGCCAGCACCTTGGCGATGCGCTCGCCGGTCTTCTTCGGCTTCGGCTCGGGACGCTCGCGGCGCTCGTCGTAGGAGCGTTCGCGATAGGCGCCGCGGCCGCCGAAGGCCGGGCGCTTCGCAAAGACCTTGCTGTCGTCTTCATTGTCGCGGCGCGGCCGGTCGGAGAAGCGGCCTTCGCTGCGCGGATGTTCCTGCCAATCGGTGCGGCCTTCGGGGCGCTCGCGGCGGCGATTGTCGCCACCAGCCTCGTCCCGCTCCCAGCGCGGCCGGCTGAACTTCGGCCGCTCATGGCGATCGCCCTGCTCGCGATCGTCGCGTGAGCGCGAGAACCTGGGCCGCTCGCCGCCGCCACGATCATCGCGCGGCCTGTCGTAACGCGGCTTGTCGAAATTGCGCGGGCCGTCGCGGAACGGACGCGAACCCCGCTCCGGACGATCGGAGCCGCCCTCGCGCTTCTGCCATGGCTTGGATTCGCCGCGCGGCGGCCGATCGCCAAAGTCCTTGCGCGGGCCGCGATCGCCACGATCACCCCCGCGATCCGCCGCACCGCGCTTGAACTTGCTGTCGCCACCGAATTTCCGCGCGGGCCGGTCGCCGCCGCGCGAGGGACGATCGCCGAACGATCGCTCGCCACGCGGCGTATACGGCCGCTTCTCGCCGTCGCGCTCGCGCGCCGCGTAAGGCTTGCGGTCGCCGAACTTCCGATCGGAAGACCGCCCCGCCGGGCGGGCATCATCGCGATCGCGCCGCGGCGCGCGGTCGTCGCGATTGAAGTTCGGGCGGTCGCCACGGGGCGTGTAGGGTCGCTTTTCGCCGCCGCGGTCTTCGCGCGGCTTGAACGTGCGCCTCTCGCCATCGCCGTCACGCGCGGGCCGATCACTAGGGTCGCTGTTGCGATCCCGGCGGAACGGCCGATCGCCGCGGGGGCGGTCGTCGCGGTTGAACCTCGGCTTGTCGCCGAACTCGCGGCGCGGCGGACGGTCCTCGCGATCGCCGCGGTAGGGCCGCTTTTCGCCATCACCCTTGCCGGCAAACTTCTTGTCGCCAAAGCCGCGCTTCGCAAACTTCTTGTCCGGGCCACGGGCGGCACCGGAGCGACCCTTGCCGCCGCCGGGTCGATCACGCCGGCCGCGCGGGGAATCGTTGTTTTTGTCGCTGTCGCGGGGCATGAATGTTCTCGCTTGGAGGTTCAATTGGGACGCAGGGCAACCGGCGATACGCGCGCCATCTGGGCGCGACTGACGCAAAACCGGCATCCACTTCTGCTGAAGGCGACGCTACTAGCAGGTTTCTTCCGATGATACGAGGCATGTCTGCCCCTTCTTTCATGGATCTGGCGCTAAAAACCGCCGAAAATGCCGGAAAAGCGGGCGAGGTTCCGATCGGATGCGTGATTGTGCGGGGCTATGAGGTGATCGCCACCGCCGGCAACCGCACCCTGACCGACCGCGATCCGACGGCCCATGCGGAAATCCTCGCGATCCGGCAGGCCGCCGAGGCCATCGGCACCGAGCGGCTGGTCGATTGCGACCTCTACGTGACGCTCGAGCCCTGCACCATGTGCGCCGGCGCAATCTCCTTTGCCCGCATCCGCCGGCTCTATTACGGCGCCGCCGACCCCAAGGGCGGCGCGGTCGAGTCAGGCGTGCGGTTCTTCGCGCAGCCGACCTGTCACCACGTGCCGGAGGTCTATGGCGCGGTCGGCGAGACCGAGTCCGCGCGCCTGCTGCGCGAGTTCTTCCGGGAGCGACGCTGACGAATCCGTAGCGCGGATGAAACGCAGCGCACTCTCTCCCCTCGTCGTCCCGGCGAAAGCCGGGACCCATAACCACAGGGTTGAGTCGTTAGAAAGCTGTGGCCCCAGCGTCGTGCAACAATGACCTTCGGTGGTTATGGGTCCCGGCTCCCGTGCGCAATTGCGCACTAGGCCGGGACGACATCGAGTGTGTTGCGTCATCGAGAGTCATATATTCACGGTCTCTTCGGATGACGGTACGCGCCGCATCACCCCGCCAGGAAAAACTCCCGCAGCAGCTTCGCCGTCGCCTCCGGCGCCTCCTCGGGCAGGAAATGCCCCGACGCCACCGGCGCGCCGCTGACATTGGTGGCCCAGGTCTTCCAGGTGTCGAGCGGCGTCGTTGCCGCGCTCGCAACCCCGGCATCGCCCCACAGTGCCAGCATCGGGACCGTGATCTTCTTGCCGGCGTCGACATCGGCCTTGTCGATCTCGTAGTCGGCATAGGCGCCGGCGCGATAGTCCTCGCACATCGCGTGGATGCGCGCGGGATCGCGGAATGGCGCGAGGTAGTGCGCGAGCGCGCGCGGATCGATCGCCTCCAGCGTCTTGCTTTTGGTCTGGCTCGCCATCTTCTCCTTGAGGAAGAATTCGCCATTGTTGGAGATCAGCGTCTCCGGCAGCGGATAGGGCTGCGCCAGGAACGCCCAGTGGTAGATCTTCAGCGCCGACAGGCGATTGAGCTTCTGCCAGTAATCATAGGTCGGCGCGATATCGAGCACCGCAAGCTTCGACAGCCGGCCGGGATGATCGAGCGCGAGGCGGTACGACACCCGGCCGCCGCGGTCGTGGCCGGCGAGCGCGAAATGCACATGCCCGAGTTGCTCCATCACCTCGACCATGGTCTTCGCCCAGGCCCGCTTGGTGTAGGGCGTATGATCCTTGTCGCTGTCGGGCATGTCGGACCAGCCATAGCCCGGCAGGTCGGCGACGATCAGCGTGAACCTGTCGTCGAGTTTCGGCGCAACCGTGTGCCACATCACATGCGTCGAGGAGAAGCCGTGCAGCAACAGCAATGGCGGGCCCTTGCCGCCGACGCGGGCGAAGATGCGGCCCTGCGAGGTGTTGATCCATTTTGATTCATAGCCGGGAAAAAGATCAGCGAGATCAGGCATCGGTAGCTCCTTCCCTGTCGCGGGCGCTGCTTCAAACTTTGTTCGGCGTTGCCGCTGGCTCAGGCCGGGTTTATGCCATCCTCAAGTCCTGCCAACAACAACATGAAACGAGGAAGTGCCATGTCGATCGACTTCGAAATCCCCGCCGAGGCCAAGGCGATCCGCGAGAAGGTTCGCAAATTCGTCCACGACGAGTGCATTCCGGCGGAAAAGGAACTCGACACCAAGCCGCTTGCCGAGGTGCTGGGACCGCTGCGGAAGAAGGCCCGCGCGCAGGGCCTGTGGTGCCCCTTCGTGCCCAAGGAGTACGGCGGTATGGGGCTCGGCCCGCTCGCCAACGCCCTGGTGCAGATGGAGCTCGGCGAGAGCATGCTCGGCGCGCTCTCGATGAACACGCAGGGACCGGACGACGCCTCGATGATGACGATCCTGGCGCACGGCACCGAGTACCAGAAGGAAAAATTCCTCAAGCCCCTGCTGAACGGCGAGAAGCGCATCTGCTTCTCGATGACGGAAAAGGCCGCCGGCGCCGATGCCACCGGCATGCAGACCACGGCCGTGAAGGACGGCAACGAGAACTACATCCTCAACGGCGAGAAATGGTTTTCCTCGTCGGCGAGCGTCGCCGACCTCGCGCTTGTGATGGCGAAGACAGATCCGAACGCGCCGCGCCACAAGCAATACTCGACCTTCATCGTCGAGCTGCCCAACCCCGGCTACCGCATCAAGCGCAACGTCGCCAACATGGCGATCGAGGGTCCGCATGACGACGTGATCCATGGCGGCCACTCCGAGATCGAGATCAAGGATCTGAAGGTACCCGCCGACAATCTGCTCGGCGGCGAGGGCAACGGCTTCAACATGGGTCAGCACCGCCTCGCCTACGGCCGGCTGCGCCACGGCATGCACAACGTCGCCAAGGCGCAGCGCGCGCTCGACATGGCGGCCGCCCATGTCACCAAGCGCTCGACCTTCGGGCAGTTGCTGGCCGACCGTCAGGCGGTGCAGTTCATGCTCGCCGACTGCGCGAGCGAGCTCTATATCGGCCGGCTGATGCTGCTGCACATCGCCTACAAGGCCGAGAAGGGCCTCGACATCCGCCAAGAGAACTCGATCGCCAAGATCTTCCACGCCCACATGGTGCACAAGGTGATCGACACCGCGATCCAGCTGCACGGCGCGCTCGGCTTCAGCCAGGATACACCGCTGGCGAAATGGTACACCCAGGTGCGCTCGCAGCGGCTGGTCGACGGGCCCGACGAGGTGCACAAGTGGAAGATCGGCAAGAACGTCATCAAGGCGTTCCGCGAGCACGGCACCACGGCGTCAGCGGCGGGCGGGGATCTGCTCTGACCACTTCGTCATTCCGGGGCGGCGCAACGCGCCGAACCCGGAATCTCGAGAAGGTGCCCACAACATCGAGATTCCGGATCGGCGCGCGATGCGCGTCGTCCGGAATGACGGCCTGGGGCGGGGCCTAGCCGCTCGCCGCAAACAGCTCCCATGTCCCGGGCAGTCCCTTCAGCTCGAACGCGCCGCGCTCGGCGAATTTCAACCCGGCGCCCGCGACCAGATCGGTCACCACGCGTGACACCAGCACCTCGTTCGAGCCGCACTGCGACATCACGCGCGCCGCGGCGTGGACCGCTATGCCGCCGATATCCGCCCCCCTCACCTCGATCTCGCCGGTGTGCAGGCCTGCTCGCACCGGCAGGCCGATCTGCCGCGCGGCTGAGCCGAACGCCAGCGCACAGCGTACGGCGCGGCCGGGACCGTCGAAGGTCGCCAGAATGCCGTCGCCAGTGCTCTTCACCAGATGGCCGCGATGGCGGCCGACCATCTGCTGCGCGAGTTGATCGTGATCGTCGAGCAGGCGTCGCCAACGATGATCTCCCATCACCGCGGCACTGCGAGTGGAATCGACGATATCGGTGAACAGCACGGTCGCAAGCACACGGTCGAGCTCGGCATCACCACCATCGCGATGGCCGGTGACGAATTCCTCGATATCGCCGAGCATCGCCTCGGTCTCGCCGACCCAATAGTAGTGATCGCAGCCGGGATATTCCACGTATTTCGCGCCGGGGATCGAGCGCGCGACGGCACGGCCGAGCGCCACGGGAACGCGGGCATCGCCCATCCGATGCAGGACAAGCGTCGGAGTCTGGAGCATCGGCAGGATCGTCGTGACGTCGATCGCGCGATTGAGAACGAGCAGCGTCCGCAACGCTCCCGGACTGCTCGACAGCCGCTCGAATTTCGCGATCTGCGCGATCACTTCTGCATTCGTTGCCTGGCTCGGCGCGACAGTCTTGACCGTGTCGCCCGAACCCCAGTTCTGCACGATCTCGTCGCAGCGCAGCTGCCACACGTCGTCCGGCAGGCGATCCTTCGAGCGGGCAAAGCTGCCGAGCAGAACGAGATGCGAAACGCGGTCCGGATAGGTCGCTGCAAACAGCACACTCATCGGACAGCCCTCGGAGAAGCCGAACAACACCGCCTTCGTGGAGCCGATGGCATCCATGATGGCCCGGACGTCGTCCATGCGCTGCTCGAGGGAGGGCGCGCCGGTCATCCGATCCGACAATCCCTGTCCGCGTTTGTCGAAGGTCACGACCCGGGCGAAGCGCGACAGGCGACGCAGCACGGCAGTGTAGCCGGGCATCTCGTGCATGAACTCGATGTGCGAGAACAAGCCGGGGACAAGGATGATGTCGACAGGACCATCGCCCATCACCTGATAGGCGATGCTCGCGTCGGCGCTTTGCGCGTAGTGCGTCTCGGGCAGTCTGAAATCGGTCATTCGAAGGCCCCCGCAGCGCGCCATTGTCGCCGCTGAGGCCGGATCGATCAACCCTTCTCCGCCTCCACCGCCTGCCAGGCGATATCGCGACGGCAGAAGCCGTCCGGCCATTTGATCCGATCGACGGACTGATAGGCGCGGTCGCGCGCCTCGGTCACCGTCTTGCCCATCGCGCAGACGTTCAGCACCCGCCCGCCATTGGCGATGATTGCGCCATCCTTCGCCACCGTACCGGCGTGGAAGATCTCGACGCCCTCGACCTTGGCGGCGTCATCGAGGCCATCGATCCGCGTGCCCTTGATGTAGTCGCCGGGATAGCCCTTCGCCGCCATCACCACCGTCAGCGCCGGGTCCGGATACCAGCGCAGATCGAAGTTCTTCAGTTGCCCGTCGATGGAGGCGAGCAGCGCCGGCACGATGTCCGACATCATCCGTAGCATCAGCACCTGGCACTCGGGATCGCCGAAGCGGACATTGTATTCGAACAGTTTTGGGCCCTGCGCGGTCAGCATCACGCCGGCATAGAGCACGCCCTTGAACAGCGTGCCGCGGCTCTTCATCCCGGCAACCGTCGGCAGGATGATGCGCGCCATGATCTGGTCGTGCACCTCTGATGTCACGAACGGCGTCGGCGAATAGGCGCCCATGCCGCCGGTGTTCGGCCCCTTGTCGTGATCGAACACCCGCTTGTGGTCCTGCGCCGAGGCCAGCGGGATCGCGGTCTCGCCGTCGCACAGCGCGAAGAAGCTGATCTCGCGACCCGACAAGAACTCCTCGATAACCACCTCGGCGCCGGCCGAGCCGAACGCGCCCTCGAACATCATCGCAATCGCGGCCTCGGCCTCGGGCAGCGTCTGTGCCACCACGACGCCCTTGCCGGCGGCGAGCCCGTCGGCTTTGACCACGATCGGCGCGCCCTGGGCGCGGACATAGGCCACCGCGTCCTTCGCATTGTCGAAGCGGCGATAGGCGCCGGTCGGAATGTCGAACTCGCTGCAGAGGTCCTTTGTGAAACCCTTCGAGCCCTCCAGCTGGGCGGCCTGCTTGCTCGGCCCGAACGCCTTGATGTCTTCAGCGGCGAGGTCGTCGACGATCCCGGCGGCGAGCGGCGTCTCCGGACCGACCACCACCAGATCGACCGCATTGCGCCGGCAGAATTCGATCACCGCCGCATGGTCGGCGACATCGAGCGCGACGCATTCGGCCTCGCGCGCGATCCCGGCATTGCCCGGCGCGCACCAGAGTTTCGTCACCAGCGGGGATGCGGCGATCTTCCACGCCAGCGCATGTTCGCGGCCACCGGAACCGAGCAGGAGGATGTTCATCTGTGTCGCCGATCAGAGGGGTTGTAACGCCATTTCGTCCGGTTTAGCACGCTCCCGAACCGCAGCAACACGCGGTTCGATCAGATGTGGATATGTGATTCGACGCCCGAAACGCGGCGTCCGGACCTTGCACACGGGGTCGAAAACCCCGATTCTATAGATCAGATGACCGCTGCTCCGAATCTCGTCAACGCGCCTGAATTCACCGTCTCGGAACTCTCCTCCGCCCTGAAGCGGACGGTGGAGGACCGCTTCGGCCATGTCCGTGTCCGCGGCGAGATTTCGGGTTTTCGCGGCCCGCATTCCTCGGGCCACTGCTATTTCGCGCTAAAGGACGAGAGCGCCAAGATCGAGGCGGTGATCTGGAAGTTCGCCCATGCCCGGATGCGCTTCAAGCCGCAGGAGGGCCTCGAGGTCATCGCCACCGGCAAGCTGACCACCTATCCGAACTCCTCAAAGTACCAGATCGTCATCGATTCGCTGGAGCCGGCCGGCGTCGGCGCGCTGATGGCGCTGATGGAGGAGCGCAAGAAGAAGCTCGCCGCCGAGGGCCTGTTCGACGAGGCCCGCAAGCAGCTCTTGCCCTGGCTGCCCGAGGTGATCGGCGTCGTCACCTCGCCGACCGGCGCCGTGATTCGCGACATCCTGCACCGGCTGGAGGACCGCTTCCCCCGCCGCGTGCTGGTCTGGCCGGTCAAGGTGCAGGGCGACGGCTCGGCCGAGCAGGTGGCGGCCGCGATCCGCGGCTTCAACGCGCTGCCGGAGGACGGTCGGATTCCACGGCCTGACCTCTTGATCGTCGCGCGCGGCGGCGGCTCGCTGGAGGACCTCTGGTCGTTCAACGAGGAGATCGTGGTCCGCGCCGCGGCCGAGAGCCATATCCCGCTGATCTCGGCGGTCGGCCATGAGACCGACATCACGCTGATCGACTTCGTCGCCGACAAGCGCGCGCCGACGCCAACCGCCGCCGCCGAAATGGCGGTGCCGGTGCGCAGCGAGCTGTTCGTCGAGGTTGCCGCGCTCGCCCGCCGCACCATGGTGTGCTGGCAACGCGCCCAGGAGGCCCGCCGCACCGAGCTGCGCGCCGCGGCGCGGGCGCTGCCGGCGGCGAACGAGCTGCTCGCGATCCCGCGGCAGCGGCTCGATCATCTCGCAGCGGGTCTGCCGCGCGGGCTGAAGGCCAATACGCACGCGCATTTCCGCCGCTTTGCCGCCAGCAGTTCGCGCCTCACCATCGGCGTGCTGCGCGGCCAGATCGCGCATGCGCGGCAGCGGCTCACCGCATCCGGCGAGCGCATCACGCTGTCGGCGCGTGCGCTGCTGCATCGCAGGCGCGAGCGCTTCAGCGGGCTCGAGATCCGGCTCAAGGCCTCGAAGCTCGCCAATGCCAAGGCCCAGCGCAACGCCATCGCCCGCGATCTCGAGCGCACCCACCGCCTCGCCGAGCGCGCCCGGCGCGCGCTGGTGACGACGATGCAGCGGCTCGAGGCACGCGTCGCCCATAGCGGACAACTGCTGTCGGCGCTGTCCTATCGCGGCGTGCTGGCGCGCGGCTTTGCGCTGGTGCGCGACGCGCACGGCCATGCCGTGCACTCCGCCGCGGCGGTCGGCCCGAACGCCGGCCTGTCGATCGAGTTCGCCGATGGCCGCGTCGCCGCCACCGCTGACGCCAATCAGCCCCCGGCAACGGTAGCGCCCGAGAGCCAGCCGAAGCCTCAGCCGCGCGAGGCAAAGCCGGCGGCGCCGAAGCGCGTCACCAAGCCGGTCGATCAGGGCAGCTTGTTCTAGCCCGGCAACGACTGTCTTAGCGCGACAGCCACTCGGCGACTTGCTTTTGCGCATCCTTGCGCGCGCCGGTATCGGTGCCGATGTGACCGCGCTCGGCGATCTCGGCATCGGAGGCCGCGACCGCGTGCAGCGGCAGGTTGGGCCGGTCGAAGTCGTGATAGGCCTCGGGATAGACCACGATCCGCGCCAGCGCGCTGCGGCCGCGGGCGCCGTCGACCATCTGGTGGCAGGCCGATGACGACGTCACGTCGTCGCGCGCGCCGATCAGCACCAGTGTCGGCACCCGCGCGCTCCAGCCGAGGCCGAACGAGGCGCGGCAATCTGGATAGAACGCGACCGCCGAGCGAAAATCCGGCTCGACGTTGCGCGACCACATCTGCGGCCGCACCGCCCACAGCAGGGCGGCGGCGCCGTTGCCCCAGCCGATCAGGCTGATGCGGCGCTTCGCCACCCATTTCTGCTGCACCAGCCATTGCCGCGCCGCATTGATGTCGGCGACCCGTGCACGGCGGGTCTGGACCTGATGCTCTTTGATGCGGCACTGCGGACCAAGTTCGCGCGAGCCGTAACTGTCCGGCAGCAGCACCGCATGGCCGGTCGTCAGCAATTGCTCGGCCCAGTCGCGATAGCGCGGCAGGACCGGCTCGGAACGGCCGGCGAGACCGCCGCAGCCATGCAGCGCGATCACGGTCGGGAACGGGCCGTCGCCATCGGGCCGGTAGAGCTGCGCGTGCAGCGTGACGTTGCCTTCGGGGATTTCGACCTGATGTGGGGCCGGGAGCGGCGCCGCGGCCGCGGCCGGCACGGCAAGCATGGCGAGGCACATGAAAACTGACTTGAGGCGCATCCGATCCGGCCGGCTCGTTATGGCGCTGCAAACACAGCGGACCACGGCCGCAAGGCTACCATGCGCCTCCGCCGCCAAATCATCACAAGTCGGTGGTTTAACGGGCGGACATGACACCCTATCTGTGATAGACGGTTTCATCGACATCCAGATGGCCTCGTTGGAGGCAAGGCGGAGAGCTCAATCGTGCTGAACAAGTTCGGTCCCTCGGGCCATGGCGAAGCACAGGTGCAATATCTCGACGGCGATTTCCGCGTGATCTCGCCCGGCACCTTTGTGCGTTGTGCCATCACCGACGTCCGGATTCCGCTCGACGAGCTGAAGTACTGGAGCGTCGACCTGCAGGAAGCCTACGCCACCCCGACCGCCGTGCTGCAGCGCCACCATCCCGGCGTCCTCAAGCCGCAGGCCTAGGCTCGACGCCGGGTTCATTTGCGCAAGCGCCTGTCCCGTGCCCTGAACAGCTGATCGGCCACCAGGCGCCGCAGCGCGTCGCCATCATCGAATTGCAGCGTCACCGCGAACGGCACGATCGCCTGTGCCCAGGCCGGCATCCCGTCCGGACCACGCAACCGCGCGAGATCCTTTTCCGTCGTCACCAGCGTCAGCGCGTCGCGACGCGCGTCGGCAACGAGCGCTTCGATCTCCTCCTTCGTGAAGGCATGATGATCGGCGAAAGCCTTGCTGCGCACGACGTCGACGCCGCTTGAGCGCAACGTGTTGAAGAAGCGCGCGGGATCGCCGATGCCGGCAAAGGCGAGCGCACGTGTTCCGCCCAGCGCCGCCAGCGAAGCCTGGTCCGGCTTCAGATGCGCCGACAGCACCGGCTTGCCGCGGGACGCGAGCTCGGCCGCAATCCTTTGCGCCGCGCTCCCCTCGCCGACCACGATCAGCGCGTCGGTCCGTTCCAGCTGCGACGCCAGCGGCGCGCGCAACGGTCCCGCGGGAATCACGCGGCCATTGCCGACGCCGCGCGTGCCGTCGATCACGATCAGGCAGGCATCCTTGGCCACCGAGGGATTCTGGAAGCCGTCATCCATCAGGATCACGCTGGCATCCTGCGCGCGCGCCAGCGCCAGGCCCGCGGCGCGGTCGCGCGACACCACGACCGGCAGGCTCGCCGCCATCATCAGCGGCTCGTCGCCGACATCGGCCGCCGTGTGGCTGTCGCGATCGACCCTGACCGGGCCGCCGAGCCTGCCGCCATAGCCGCGGCTGAGCACCACCGGCCGCTCGTCAATTTCGCGCAGCAATTTTGCCAGCGCCAGCACCGTCGGCGTCTTGCCGGCGCCGCCGACGTGGTAATTGCCGACGCAGATCACGGGAATGCCGGCATCGACGCCGGATTGCCGCATCCGCCGTGCGGCGACCGCGCCGTAAAGCGCGGCAAGCGGTTGGAGCAGTTGCGATGTCCAAGACGACGGCCGGTGCCAGAAGGCCGGCTCACGCATTGGCGGCTCCCATCTCGAGCCGCAACTGCAACAGATAGGGCTCGAGAGCGGTCACCGTGCGCTCCAGCGCGCCACCGAGCTGTTCGACGACGCGCTCGGAGGCCGCCAGCGAAGTGTCGCGTGCCGCGGAATCAGCAAGGAACTGGCCGAGCTGCTTGACCAGCGCTTCCCGATCATCAGCGCGGCGCGCGCCGCCGGCGCGATCGAGCGCCTCATAGACATCGGTGAAGTTGAACACGTGCGGGCCGTGCACGATCGCCGCGCCAAGCTTGATCGCCTCGATCGGATTCTGGCCACCATGCGCGACCAGCGAGCCGCCCATGAACACGATCGGCGCGAGGCGATAGAACAGGCCGAGCTCGCCCATCGTATCGGCGACATAGATATCCGTCGTCGCGACCGGCAGATCCTCGTGCGAGCGCAGGCCGGGGCGCAGGCCCGCCTCCGTCACCAGCCGCGCCACCGCCTCGCCGCGCGCGGCATGCCGCGGCACGATCACTGTCAGCAGGCCGGGGAAGAATCCCGCGAGCGACTTGTGCGCCTCGATCAGGATCTCTTCCTCGCCGGGATGGGTCGACGCGGCGACCACGATGGCGCGGCCGCGGGTCACCGACATCAACCGCTCCAGCTTGGCCGGATCGGCCGGCGGCGCCGCGACGTCGAGCTTGAGGTTGCCGGTGACGACGACGTTGTGGCTGCCGAGCGCGGCAAAGCGTTCGGCGTCGGTGTTCGACTGCGCGAGGCAGATGTCGAACCGTCCGAGCAACGCGCCGATGGTGTTGGAGACCCGGCGCCAGCGCGGGAACGAGCGCTGCGACATCCGCCCGTTGATCAGCACCATCGGCAGCCGCCGCGCGGCGCTCGACAGGATCAGGTTCGGCCACAAATCGGATTCGATGAACAGCGCCAGCGACGGATGCCAGTGATCGAGGAAACGCGTCACATAACGCGGCGAGTCGTACGGCACGTATTGATGGATGACGTCGGGCGGAAAGCGCTTGGCGACGATCGCGGCCGAGGTCACCGTGCCCGAGGTGAGCAGGATGCGCAGATTGAGCGCGCGCAGCCGCTCGATCAGCCCGGCCGCCGCCAGCACCTCGCCGACGCTGGCGCCGTGAATCCACACCAGCGGGCCCTGCGGCCTGGTATCGGCGCTCACGCCGCGCCGCTCGCCGACGCGTTCGGGATCTTCCTTGCCGAGCTTGAGCCGCCGCTTGATCAGGGCAGGCGCGAGCGGCACCATCGCGGACGACAGCTTGCGGTACACACGCAACGTCATCGGTAGCGAGCTAGCCAAGCGCTGCCTCCGGCCGCCCGACCGCTGCATAGGCACGTCGGGTCGCTTCGTTGAGAAGTTCCTCCACGTGCTGCCGAAGCTTTTCCATCGTCGCGGCGTCGGCGTCGGGCGGCACATAGACCGGCTCAATACCTACCACTGCGCCGCGCCCGAATGGCAAATTGATGGTGGTCGAATCCCAGTTTTTCAACCGGATGAATCGGCTGGTGACCATCGCAAAGGGCATGATCGGCCGGCCGGTCTCCCGCGCCAGCATGATGGCCCCGAGGCCTGCCACCCGCGCCCGCTTCGGCACGTCGGCGGTGGTGGCCATGTTGCAGCCGTCTTCCAGCGCCCGAACCATCTCCAGGAAGGCGCCGACGCCGCCCTTGCGATGGAACGCGCCGGAATGATCGCCGGAACCTCTGATCGTGCCGATGCCGAGCCGCTCCACCGCGAGGGCGTTGAATTCACCGTCGCGGTGGCGGGAGATCAGCACCTTGGCGCGATAGCTCTCCTTGGTCTTGATGAACGGCGTCATGAAGTGCTGGCCGTGCCAGAACACGAAGATCGCCGGCATCAGGGGCTCGACGATCCCGTACACGTCATGCGGCTGGTAGCTGAAGCGGTTGGTGTACCACACCAGCCTCAGATACTCGGCCGCCAGCACACCCAGCGCGCGCTGCACGAAGCCGCTGCGCAGCAGATCGCGAAAAAGTCGTTTCAATGGGAATGCTTTGTGTCCTGCTCAGGATCGAGCAACCGGTGGAGATGAACGACGAAATAGCGCATCTGGGCGTTGTCCACGGTCTGCTGCGCCTTCGCCTTCCAGGCTGCATAGGCGGTCGCATAGTTCGGGTAGACGCCGACGATCTCGACTTCGTCCAGATTCTTGAAGGTGTTGTGCTCGAGATCGGTCAACTCGCCGCCGATCACGAGGTGAAGCAGCTGGGGCTGGGCATTGTCTGACATGATGGTGGTTTTCCTAACGAGATGCCCGGCAAACAAATGAAGTCGTGGTCGTCACAGGTCTGGTCGTCACAAGGCTGTCGCAGCAGGTCTGGTCGTCACAATCGGAAACGCGGCGCGGATCGGCGGGGCCTCACGGCAAAGGACGGCTGCGGAAATGCTCGACAATGCGTGCATGACGTTCGCGTCCTGCTGCCACCAGCACCCCATGCGTCACCTCCCGGCGATTGTACTCAATCGCGTCCCCCGAGAGCGCAGTCATCTTACCACCCGCTTCCTGCACGATCAAATTCGCGGCGGCAAGATCCCAGTCGCGGCTTTGCCCGCCCGCAAAGGCCGCGTCAAGTCGACCTTGTGCTACACGGCACAACCGCAGCGCCAGCGATCCGATCCGCGGATAGAGCGTGATCTCGTCCGGCGTCGGGCTGAGCCGCTGCACCAGCGGCTTCGGTCCCGCCATCCGTGGAAAATTGAAATCGGTGCCTGCGGTTGCATGCACCGCGCCGTCGTTCAGGGTGGCGCCCTGTCCGCGGGCGGCGAAGAAGAATTCCTCGCTGACCGGTGCATACACCGCCGCGAGCACCGGCGATGCATTTTCAACCAGCGCCACACTAACGCACCAATCCTCGCGACCGGCGAGATAGGCGCGGGTGCCATCGATCGGATCGACGATCCAGGTGAAGCGCCTGCCAAGCCGGGAGTCGTTGTCGGCGCTCTCTTCCGACAGCCAGCCATAGCCGGGCGTTGCCGAACGCAGCTGCTGCTCCAGGAGGTCGTTGACCGCGATGTCGGCCTCGGAGACCGGCGAGGACGCGCCCTTGATCCAGTTCTTCAATTCGGTGCGGAACAGCGACGAGGCGAGCCGGCCCGCTTCCTGCACCGATCTGATCAGCAAGGCGGCATCGCGCGCCTTGGTCCAGTCGTCCGTATCAGCGTCCGCCAAGCGTCAGGCCCTCGATGCGCAGCGTCGGCGAATTGACGCCGTAGCGGAATTCCAGATCGTTGGCGGCGACCAGCGACTTGAACATCGGCAGCAGATGGCCGGCGATGGTCACTTCGCTGACCGGATAGGTGATCTCGCCGTTCTCGATCCAGAAGCCGGACGCGCCGCGGCTGTAATCGCCGGTCACGCCGTTGACGCCGGAGCCGATCAGGTCGGTGACATAGAAGCCCTGCTTGATGTCGGAGATCAGCTCCTTCGGCGTCACCGCACCGGGCTCGAGATGCAGATTATACGTTCCAGGCGACGGCGAGGACGACACGCCGCGATGCGCATGCCCCGTCGTCACGAGGCCGAGCTCGCGCGCGGTCGCCGAATCCAGCACCCAGGTGGTGAGCACGCCCGCATCGATCAGCGCCGTCTTCTTCACCCTGACGCCCTCGGCATCGAAGGTCTGCGAGCGCAGGCCACGCACGCGCAAGGGATCGTCGATGATGCGGATGTCCCTGGAGAACAGCTGCTCGCCGAGCTTGTCCTTCAGGAAGCTGGTCTTGCGCGCGATCGAGGCGCCGTTGATGGCGCCGACCAGATGGCCGACGATCGAGCCGGCGACCCGCGGATCGAACACCACCGGCACCTTGCAGGTCTCGACCTTGCGCGGATTGGACCGCGCCACCGCGCGCTCGCCGGCCTTGCGGCCGACGGTGGCAGGTGAATCGAGATCGGAGGCATGCGGCGCGCTGGTGAAATCGTAGTCGCGCTCCATGCCGGTGCCCTCACCGGAAATCGCCGTGGTCGAGATGCCGTGGCTGGAGCGCAGATAAGAACCGTGGAAGCCGGTCGACGTCACCAGCACCATGCCGCCGATCCCGGTCGAGGCCGACGCGCCGCCGGACTTGGTGACCCCCTTGACCGCGAGCGCCGCGGCCTCCGCTTCGATCGCGCGCTGCTCCAGTTCGGCCGTGCTCGGAACCTTGCGATCGAGCAGATCGAGATCGGGGAAATCGCGGGCGTGGAGCGCCGGATCGGCGAGACCGACATATTTGTCGTCCGGCGCCACGCGCGCCATCGCGACCGCACGCTCGGCAAGCTTGGCGACCCCGTCGCCGCTGACGTCATTGGTCGACACCACCGCCTGGCGCTGGCCGACGAACACCCGCAGGCCGACGTCATCGCCTTCGGAGCGCTCGGTTTCCTCGACGCGGCCGTCGCGCACCTCGACGCCCTGCGAGACGCCGCGCACCGCGATGGCATCGGCCGCATCGGCCCCCGCGCGCTTTGCGGCATCGACCAGGCGCTGCGCGAGGTCGCTCAGGCCCGATTGGTCGAACAGATCGGAGGTATCGCCGTGTCGCGATGCAGATGGTGAAGAGTTCACGAACGAATTCCTGCGGATTGAGGGGGGCCCGGAACGAGGTCGACAGATCCACCAGATGTGCCGGTTTCACAGGGATTTCAAGCACTTTGCGCCGGCAGGCAACAAAGATTTGAGTGATCGGGGCAAGGCTTCGTCAATCATGCGGGCCAACCTCTTGTCAATCATGGCACGAGGTGAGGAGGGATTAACCAGGCTTTTTAAGGGGGAACGGACATCGCTCGGCTAGGCTCTCACACAACGACCGGGAACAAAATCCCGGCGGGGAGACAGAGCTTTGAGGCGTCAAACACCAACAAGCGGAATCAATTCCGCCGGGTCGAGCTGCGCATTGCGGCTCGACCCTCTTTCCCTTCCGCTCAGCTTCCACGCGCAGGACGCGCGCGCGGATGGCGGCATGCGGCAGGTCGAGCTTCATCGCGAACATGTCGTGCTGCGCCGCGCCGTTCTCGGCATGCGGATGGCGGTCAATGTTCGCGTCAGCGACTTTCTCGGCGTCGCGGTGCGCGGGATCGACGACGCGCAGATGCTGGTGCTGGTTCACCGCGATCCCGCGCTCAGCATTCCGCTCGGCGCCAGTTCGGATGCCGAGGAGATCAGCTCCGCCTGGCAGATGTGGAGCGACATCTTCCGTCTCCCGCAACTGACCGAGCCGGCGCCGCGGACGCCCTCCCCGCGCCGCCGCCGCCGCAACGCGATCCGCGCGCGGAGGCCGAAATTCCTGGTCCGCCGCCGCGCGGGCTTCCGGCCCGATGGCACCAGCGTACATCGCGGCGAACGCGAGATCATCGCGCGGGATTAGTTTTATCGTTTCTTCGTACACAGCTCGCCTCACAACCGCTGTCGTCCCTGCGAAAGCAGGGACCCATACGCCGCAGCGGACGTTGTGGAGACGCGACTTGTCGTTCCAGCCTCGCTCAACAATGAATGTTGGTGGTTATGGGTCCCTGCTTTCGCAGGGACGACACCGAATGTGTGGTTCGGCCGGTGAGTCAGACATCCGCGTGAGGGAGCGCGGCTACGCCGCGCGCAGCACCGCGTCGACGACCAGGCTCGCGAACAGGATGAAGCCGGCGTCGCGGTTGGACTTGAAGATGCGCAGGCAGAGCGCGCCATCGCTGATGTCGAGCCGCCGGACCTGCCAGGCGAGATGCAGCGCGAACGCCGCTAGCCCAATCCAGGCCGGCCAGCGCGCCCCCGCGAGTGCGAATGCCACGCCGATCAAGAGCACGGCGAGACCATAGAAGATCACGAGCGCACGATGGGTGCGTGCACCGAACAGGCGCGCGGTGGATTTGACGCCGATCAGCGCATCATCCTCGGCGTCCTGATGGGCGTAGATGGTGTCGTAGGCGATCACCCAGGCGATCGATCCGGCGTAGAGCGCAATCGCGGCCAGATCGATGCGCGCGAGCGTCACCGCAAATCCCATCAGCGCGCCGTAGGAGAAGGCGAGGCCGAGCACGACCTGCGGCCACCAGGTGATCCGCTTCATAAACGGGTAGATCGCGACGATCAGAAGCGAGGCGATGCCGGTCATCACCGCGAAGCGGTTGAACTGCAGTAGCACAAAAAGCCCGATCAGCGCCTGCAGGACCATGAAGACCACCGCCTGCGTCACCGTGACCTGCCCGGCGGGGATCGGCCGCGACCGCGTGCGTTCGACCTTGGCGTCGAGATCGCGATCGGTGATGTCGTTCCAGGTGCAGCCGGCGCCGCGCATCACGAAGGCGCCGATGAAGAACAGCAGCACGACGAGCGGCAGCGAGCGGACATCATGCGCGACGCCGGCGGCAAGCGCCGCCGACCACCAGCACGGCATCAACAGCAGCCAGGAGCCGATCGGCCGGTCGTAGCGCGCAAGCCGCAGATAGGGCCGCGACCAGACCGGCGCATGGGTATCCACCCAGTTGCCTGTGGAGTCGGCAACGCGGGTGGAGACATCGCTCATGGGTGATCCATCAACGGGTGAGGACGTTGCCGTTCAGCGTATCGAAGGTGCTGCCGCCCTTCTTGGTCGGCGTCGCTTCCGGCAGCGAGGCGGACGAGCCGAGCACGTCGCTCAAGCTCGGCCCCGCAGGCCCGCGCGGCTGCGCCGCCGCCTGCTCCGCGACATTGCAGACCTTCTTCAGCAGCGCTTCGGTATTCTTGTGCCCGGCCTTGAGCTGGTCGGCGATCTGCGGCGGAATTCCGCACTTCTGCGCGTTGGTGTCGACATATTTGATCATCTTGATCTCGGCCTGGCTGTAATTGCCGATCAGCTTGCAGGCCTCCTGGGGGCTGGCGTGGCGATCGCTCGCCGCCTTGATCGCCTTGCCGCGCTTCTCCGCATCCTCACGCAGCGGCGTGAAATTCTTCATGCAGGCGTCGGCGGCACCACCACCCGCACCCGGCGGGGGCGGCGACGACACCCCGCCACCGGCGATGGGGGCCGCGCCACTGCTCGGAAATGCCGACGGCGTGGCACCGACCCTGGCCGCCGGCGCGCCATTGACCGGCGGGAACGCGGAATCCGAGGCGGTTCCGGCCTGGCTTGGACGCATGCCATTGACCGGCGGAAACGCGGGGTCGGACGCGGTGCCGGCTTTACCGCCCTGATTGGGCAACGGGGCCGGAAAGGCGCTCTGCGCGGCGGCTTGCCCCACGGACAGGGCGGTCGCGGCAACGGTCAGCACGATCAGTCGGCGTATCATCGAGGGTGTTTCTCCGGCAAAAGGTCCAGGCAACCCCAGCGCAACAAAAACGAAGCAACGAATTTTGGGGGCGTTTTACGATTCCTGTGAGGGCTTAACAACCCGTCGATTTGGGCGACAGCGCGGCGTAGGGCCACACCGGCCACATTAAATTGTTCCCCGATTCTAAGCCTTTAGGCTACGAACGGCGGTAAAACCGGACCATCAAATTTGCCTGAACGCGATTTTCGCAAGGCCTCGGTTTGGATTAACGGCCCACGCCGCGCACGGGCGACCGAAAAGCAAAAGGGGCTGCGTGCAAGCGGCCCCTTTGGACTAAAGAAATGACTTGGTGACTGAAGCAATATATCGACGCCTCCTTACTACCCGGCCGGCGAGTTCCTGACGAGTCCGCGGGATTACGGTGTCGCATAGTTTGGTAAACTTGCCACACCGCAATAAAGCCGCCTCGGACATGCCTGAACACGATTTTCGCAGCCCTCGCCTGTTTGTCGATGCCCCGCTCGGCGCCGGCGCAACCGTTCCGCTCGAACGCGACCAGAGCAACTATCTCGGCAACGTGCTGCGGCTTAACGCCGGCGACAGCGTGCTGGTGTTCAACGGCCGCGACGGCGAATGGCGCGCGGAGATTTCCGGCCGCAAGCGGGCCGACATGCTGACGGTATCAGCGCAGACCCGCGCGCAGGACCGCCTGCCCGACGTCAGCTATGTGTTCGCGCCGCTGAAGCATGCGCGCCTCGATTACATGGTGCAGAAGGCGGTCGAGATGGGCGCCGCGCGGCTCGTGCCGGTGCTGACACGCTTCACCCAGGTGTCGCGGGTCAATAGCGAGCGGATGCGCGCCAATGTGGTCGAGGCCGCCGAGCAATGCGGCATCATCTCGCTCGCCGAGGTCGCCGATCCCGTACCCCTCGAACGTTTCCTGGCGGGGCGCGATCCGGCGCGGCTGCTGGTGTTCTGCGACGAGGCCGCCGAGGTCGAAAGCCCGGTGCGGGCGCTACAGGCGGCAACGGCTGCGAACGCCGGCATCGATGTCCTGATCGGCCCGGAAGGCGGCTTCGCCGAGGAAGAGCGCGCGCTGCTGCTGCGCCAGCCCGCCATCCTCCGCCTCGCCCTCGGCCCGCGCATCCTGCGCGCCGACACCGCCGCCGTCGCGGCGCTGGCACTGGTGCAAGCCGCACTGGGGGATTGGCGAGGAAATGGGCCACACACTCCCTCCCCGTCATCCTGAGGTGCGAGCCTCTTCGGCGAGCCTCGAAGGATGCACGGCCCGGCTGGTGGCCGTCGATCCTTCGAGGCTCGCTGCGCTCGCGCCTCCAGCGACAAAGGCGAAGCCTTTGCGCCCGGATGACGGAACCTGCAGCTCGTTTGCCCGATGAAAGCGGAGGACAAACATCTTCCCCTAGCCAAGCCGTCGCAAAATCGTTAACGAACCCAATCATTAAGCCACTTGGCCGATCCCTGTCGAAAGCATGGGCCGACCGTGCTAAGGGCTCCGCAAACACCACCTATGGAACCCGCTCTGGAACGCGATTTCGGAGCGAATTGGACGTCGAGATGACCGAAGCTGCCGCACCACGATCCGCCGCCGGATCCGCCGTCTGGGCGGATGCGCTGCTGGCCTCGTTCGCGCAGGCCGGCTATCAGAGGTCCGAGCCCGCGATCCTGCAGCCGGCCGAACCGTTCCTCGATCTCTCCGGCGAGGACATCCGCAAGAGCCTGTACCTGACGACGGACCCGGGCGGCGAGGAGCTCTGCCTGCGCCCGGACCTCACGATCCCGGTGGCGCGCGACTACCTCGCGTCGCCGCGCGCCGGCCAGCCGGCGGGCTTCAGCTATCTCGGCCCGGTGTTCCGCTATCGCGGCGGTGCGCCGAGCCAGTTCCTGCAGGCCGGCATCGAATCGTTCGGGCGGCAGGACCGCGCCGCGGCCGACGCCGAGATGCTGGCGCTGGCGCTGGAGGCGACCACGGCGTTCGGGTTGAAGGACGTCGAGATCCGCACCGGCGACGTCGCGCTGTTCAACGCGCTGATCGATGCGCTCGACCTCTATCCGGTGTGGCGGCGCCGGCTGATCAAGGACTTCAACCGCAAGGTCTCGCTGACCGACGACATCGAGCAGCTGACGCTCAAGACCGCGCCGGGCCGCAACGAATATGAGGGCGTGCTCGCTGCACTGGCCGGCTCCGACCGCAAGGCGGCGCTGGCGCTGGTCACCGATCTGATGTCGATCGCCGGCACCACCAATGTCGGCGGCCGCACGGTCGCCGAGATCGCCGACCGTTTCCTCGAGCAATCGACGCTGAAGGGCGGCGCGCTGCCGCGCGATGCGGTCGCGACCATCAAGCGCTTCCTGGCGATCGCGGGCGATCCCGACGACGCGGTCGCGCAGCTGCGCGCGCTGGCCGCCGACGCCAAGCTCAACCTTGCCGCCGCGATCGACCAGCTCGAGAGCCGAATCGGCTTCATGGCCGCGCGCGGCATCGACATCCGAAAGACCCGGTTCTCCACCGCGTTCGGCCGCGGCCTCGACTACTACACCGGCTTCGAGTTCGAGCTGCACGCCAAGGGCAACGGCGCCGAGCCGCTGGTCGCCGGCGGGCGCTATGACGGACTGATGACGCAGCTCGGCTCGGCGAGCCCGATCCCCGCGGTCGGCTTCTCGGTCTGGATCGAGGCGATGACCCGGCATGGCGAGGCCACCTGCTTCGGAGGCGCCCAATGAGCACGCCCTTCGTCGTCGCCGTGCCCTCCAAGGGGCGGCTGCAGGAAAACGCCGAAAGCTTCTTCGCCCGCGCCGGGCTGACCTTGTCGAAGGCCGGCGGCGCCCGCGACTATCGCGGCACCATCGCCGGCGTCGACAATGTCGAGATCGCCTATCTCTCGGCGAGCGAGATCGCGGCCAATCTGGCCCGCGGCTCGGTGCATCTCGGCGTCACCGGCGAGGACCTGGTGCGCGAGAGCATTCCCGATGCCGACAAGCGCGTGCTGATGATCGAAGGCCTCGGCTTCGGCTATGCCAATGTCGTGGTCGCGGTGCCGCAGGCCTGGATCGACGTCCGCACCATGGCCGATCTCGACGACGTCGCAAGCGGCTTCCGCGAGCAGCACAATCACCGCATGCGGGTGGCGACCAAATACATCAATCTGACGCGCGGCTTCTTTGCCAGGCACGGCGTCGGCGACTACCGCATCGTCGAAAGCGCCGGCGCCACCGAGGGCGCGCCCGCCGCCGGCACCGCCGAACTGATCGTCGACATCACGACGACAGGTGCGACGCTCACCGCCAACGGGCTCAAGGTGCTCGACGACGGCGTCATGCTGCGCAGCCAGGCCAACCTCGTTGCGTCGCGGGATGCCGACTGGTCGACCGGCGCCCGCGAGACCGCGCGCGTCATCCTCGACCACATCGCGGCGCGCGCCCGCGCCACCAAGTATCGCGAGGTCCGCACCCGCTTCGCCGGCTGCAACGATGCGCTGCTGTCGGAGGCACATAACCGCTTCGGCGTCGTCGCCCCGTTCGGCGGCCCGACCTCGTCGGGCATGCTTACGCTGCACTGCCCACCGGGCAAGCTCTACGCGCTCGGCAGCTTCCTGCGCGAGCACGGCGCCGAAACCGTGTCGGTGGTGTCGCTGGACTATGTGTTCGACCGCGAGAACCCGCTGTTCGCCCGGCTTGAGGCGTTCCTGCGACAATGAGGCGGCCACGCCGTTCATGTTGGCGACAGCTGCCCTGCGGTACCATATTGTGTTCGAGGGATCTCTCGTTTTGACGCGGCTTCTTCGTGCGCGGCGGAAGGTCATTTCGCTCGAAAAACGCTCTAGTTCCGGAACCTGACCGATGATGCTGGGCTCTGACGTTTCCAGCCTGACCACGACCGCCAAGACCGCCGCCGGGCAGGGTCTGTCGATCGTCGTGCCCGTCTACAACGAGGCGGCCGGGCTTGCGGCGCTGCATGAGCGGCTGGTCAGCCTCGCCAGGACGCTGCGCGCCCGCTACGGCCTCGCCTGCGAGGTGATCTATGTCGATGACGGCAGCGCGGACAACACGCTGATGATCGCGCGCGGCCTGCCCGCCGACGGGCTCGACCTGCAGGTGGTATCGCTGTCGCGCAATTTCGGCAAGGAGGCGGCGCTGATGGCCGGCCTCGACCACGCCCGCCGCGGCGCGGTGCTGTTCATGGATGGCGACGGCCAGCATCCGCCGACGCTCGTGGAACAACTGGTCGCACACTGGATCGATGACGGCTACGACGTGGTCTACACGGCGAAGGCGCATCGCGACAATGAATCGGCCGCGCGGCGGCTGGCCGTGCGCGGCTTCTACGCGCTGATCAACTGGGGCGCCCGGCAGCAGATCCCGGAGGATGCCGGCGACTTTCGCCTGCTGTCGCCGCGCGCGGCCGCGGCGCTGCGGCAATTGCCGGAGCGCAACCGCTTCTTCAAGGGCCTCGCCAGCTGGATCGGCTTCAGGCAGATCCGCGTCGATTACGAGCCGGCGCCGCGCGCGCATGGCGTCACCACCTTCAATGCCGGCCGGCTGATCGGCCTGTCGATCGAGGGCCTGACCTCGTTCTCGGTGGCGCCGCTGCGTTTTGCCAGCCTGCTCGGCGCGCTGCTCGCCGGCGCGGCGTTCCTGTTCGGCCTCTCGATCCTGTGGGAAGTGTTGACCACCGGCAAGCAGGTCCCCGGCTATCCGTCGCTGATGATCGGCATGATGACGATCGGCGGCGTGCAGTTGATCATGATCGGCATCGTCGGCGAATATATCGGCAAGATCCTCTCCGAGCTGAAGGCGCGGCCGATCTACTTCGTCGCCGAGCACACCGAGAAGCACGCCGACGGCGGCGCGGCGCAAAATGCCTCCGAGCGGACCGCCGCGGAATGAACACCGATACGCCGCGCCGCGTCTGGCTGTGTGCTGACGATTATGGCTTGAGCGACGGCGTCAACCGCGCGATCCGCGATCTGATCGAGCGCGGCCGCCTCAATGCGACGTCGGTGATGACGGTGACGCCAGCGATCGGCCGGGAGGCTGCGGCCGCACTCACGGCGTCGGTGGCGAACAGCCCGCGCTGCGCGATCGGGCTGCATGTGACGCTGACCGCGCCGTTCCGGCCGCTGACGATGCATTTCCGCCCGCTCGACGGCGACATGTTCCTGCCCTTCCCACGGCTGCTGCGCGCCGGGCTGATGCACCGGCTCGACGCCGAACTGGTCCATGCCGAGGTGCTGGCGCAGCTCGACGCCTTCCATGATCTGTTCGGCCGCGCCCCCGACTTCGTCGACGGTCATCAGCACGCGCAGCTGTTCCCGCAGGTGCGCGACGGCTTCCTGCGCGCCGTGAAGGAGCGCGCGCCCGATGCCTGGGTGCGGCAGTGCGGACGCGAAGGGCCGCTGGCGCGCCAGCTGGCGGCGCCGAAGGCGCTGGTGCTGAACGTGCTCAGCACGCAATTCCGGATCAAGGCACAGCGAGCGGGCCTGCGGTTCAATCCGGCCTTCGCCGGCGCCTATGATTTTACGCGCGGCAATGATTTCGCGGCGCTGATGCAGGGCTTCCTCGAGGGCATGCCGGAGGACGGGCTCGTGATGTGCCATCCCGGTTTCGTCGACGAAACGCTGAAGAGCCTCGACCCGCTGACGACGCAGCGCGAGACCGAGCATGCCTATCTGGCAGGCGACGATTTCCCCGCGCTGCTGGCCCTGAATAAAGTTACACTGGCCTGAACCGGTCCCTACCCCGCATCAAGTGCGGGGCAGGCTTCGCTCGAAAACGCTTTAAGGTTCACGAAAAACCGCCGGTCGTATTGTCGCATACATAAATTTAATTCTGGCCCCCACTCCTTGCGCCACAAAGCCCGTCATACATCCCGGACGCGCCGATTCGATCGGCGCGATGGAGAACGCCATGACACCGCAAGAACGCCAACTGATCGACGATCTCTTCGACCGGCTCGCCAAGCTGGAGAATGCCCCGCGCGACGGCGAGGCCATGTCCGCGATCGTGCAGGGCCTGCGCAGCGCGCCGAATGCGGTCTACGCGCTGGTGCAGACCGCGCTGGTTCAGGACGAGGCGCTGAAGCGCGCCCATGATCGGATCCAGGAACTCGAGGCCGCGGTCGGCCAGCAGCAGGGAGCCCAGCAGCAGGGCGGCGGTTTCCTCGATTCGATGCGCGACGCGATCTTCGGCGGACAGGGCCAGCAGCACGGTTCGGTGCCGCCGGTGCGGGCGCCCGACATGGGCGGCCGCGATCCGGGCGGTCGCCCGGTCTGGAACTCGGGCCAGGCGATGCAGCAGGCCGGCGGCGGCCAGCCCTACGGCCAGCCGCCACAGCAATACGGTCAGCCTTACGGCGGCCCGCAGCCTCCGGCCTTCGGCGGCGGCGCTCCCGGTGGCGGCGGCGGTTCGTTCCTCGGCACCGCAGCGGCGGCCGCGGCCGGCGTGGTCGGCGGCGGACTGTTGCTCTCCAGCATCCGCGGCATGATGGGTGGCGGCAGCCACCAGTCGATGGCCGATGCCGGCGGCCTCGGTGGCGGTTCGCGTCCCTGGGGCGGCGACCAGTCGTCGAGCAACCTTGCCCGTGACGCCGGGATCAACGATGTCAGTTCGTCCGGTCGCGACAGTGATTCCGGCTCGCGCGCCGGCGCGTTCGACCAGGCGCAGGCCGACCGGGACAGTGACGATGATCAGGACGCCGACGACTTCGACGACAATGACGACGGCTTCGATGGTGGCGGCGGCGACGGCGACGACAGCAACTACGCGTAAGCGCGATCGCTGAAACGACAACGGCCGCTCCAATCGAGCGGCCGTTTTGATTCCGTCGTCCCGGCGAAAGCCGGGACCCATAACCACGACCGTGCGGGATTTGACACGGCTGGGGCTACAGCTTCTCTCAATAACAACCGCCTGTGGTTATGGATCCCGGCTTTCGCCGGGACGACACCATCTTTGGGGCAGCTGCTTCAAAACCAACCTCACATCACGACGACCTTGGCCCCGACATTGACGCGGCCGTAGAGGTCGATGACGTCCTCGTTGCGCATCCGGATGCAGCCGGACGAGACGTTGGTGCCGATCGTCCAGGGCTCGTTGGAGCCGTGGATGCGGTAGAGCGAAGAGCCCAGATACATCGCGCGGGCGCCGAGCGGATTTTCCGGGCCGCCTTCCATGTGCCGCGGCAGGTCGGGACGGCGCGCCAGCATTTCCGGCGGCGGCGTCCAGGCCGGCCACTCCTTCTTCGCCGAGATCGTCTTCACGCCGGCCCAGGTGAAGCCGGGCCGGCCGACGCCGATGCCGTAGCGCAGCGCGCGGCCGTCGCCCTGCACCAGATAGAGAAACTTGTTCGGCGTATCGACGACGATGGTGCCGGCGCCTTCCTTGCCGGAATAGTCGACCAGCTGCTTTTCGTATCTCGGATCGAACGGACGCTGCGCCGGATCGCCCGCGGCCTCTTCCTGCTGCCGCAGCATCTGCTGCTGCGGATCCATCGGCGGCAGCTGACGGTTGCCGTAATAGCCGGGCTGTTGCTGATACATCGGCTGCGGCGAATACCCCTGCGACGACGGCGCATCGCCGAACAGGAATTCGATGAAGCCGCCGCCCATGTTGGAGCGCTGCGGCTGCACATAGGCGGTGCGCATCGGCGGCTGCGGAGCGCCCTGATTGGCATAGATGACGGCGGGCTCGGCGGGCGCTGCCGCGTCGATCGCCATGGCGTGATGGGGAACGGCAATAAGAGAAGACGCGCCGGCGAGCAGCGCAAGCGTGGTTTTCCTGAACATCGACGTACTCTGTACTGGTTTCGTCGTGACGTGATGCGCGAGGGCGCCGACTTTGCGCCGTTGCACGTGGTCAATAAGCAATGAAAACCGCATCGGTTTGGTAAACGGATCGGCCGTTTCGATTCACCACGTCGGCGATGGAGCGCGGTTTTCCCTGACAGCGTTTATTTTGCGTGAACGGCGCGGCGACATGGTTAATCGCCGGTAGCGCCGCGCTTGCGCGCTATCCGCGCAAACAGTTCCGGCGTGAACCTGACGTTAAATCACCTCTCGCTAGAACGGACTTCAGTGAAGGGGCGGGAATGAAAATCATGTCAGTGAAGCGCAAGCGTTTTCGTGTCGAGCAGGCGATGGGCGAGGTTGTGATGCCGGAGCCGGATGTTTCCAGCGGCGCCGATCTCGGTCCGATGCATCGCGAGATCATGGCCGAGCTTCGCTCGATCCGCGCCCAGATGGCCGCAGCGCCGGCACAGCGCACCGGCGACAGCGTCGATGCCGCGGTCGCCCGCGAAGTCGCCGAGACCCACGCACTGCTCGAGACCTACCGCGCGCAGGTCGAACAGTGCGAGAAGCTCAAGGTCGAGCTCGACCTGATCCACGACGCGATCAGCCGCACCAAGCGCGAGATTGCCGTGCTGCACGGCAAGAGCTTCAACGGCGAGGAGATGGCCAAGGTCAATGGCGAGCTCGGCGCCGTGGTCGGCGGCACCGAACAGGCGACCCAGCAGATCCTCGAGGCGGTGGAGGCGATCGACCAGGCCGCGAGCGCGCTCGCGAACAACGTCACGCCCGACCAGCAGAAGCGGCTCAGCGAAGATATTCAGGAGCGCGTGGTCTCGATCTTCGAGGCCTGCAACTTCCAGGACCTCACCGGCCAGCGCATTAGCAAGGTGATGCAGACGATGAAGTTCATCGAACAGCACATCAACGAGATGATGAACATCTGGGGCGGCGTCGACGCCATCAAGTCGCACGTGCCGGCGATCGTCGATACCCGCGAGGGCGATGCCCGCCTGCTCAACGGCCCGAAGCTCGACGGCGACGCCGGCCACGCCTCGCAGGACGATATCGACGCGATGTTCAACTGAGCGATCGCAACTTGAGAATACAAAACGCCGGCCTCGAGGGCCGGCGTTTTTGTTTGAGCGATGATCTCACGCTCGCAGCGGGTCACCGGAGATGGACGAACCGCCCGAATCGCAGCCACCACATGCAGTTTGTGCCAATTGCGACAATTGGAAATTTACTGGCAGCTTTGGCGTCGCTGACGCATACTGTGCGCGAGGGGAAATTGTCATGCGTATGCCGGGAGCCAACATTGGGTGCCGGTCGCATGGGACTACCGGAGTAAATCCGGTCGTCCCCGCACGGGGCTTGTACGTCCACTCATCACACCATCACAGGTTCGCGGCCGCTCGCCGTGCGTATCCAACGAGGGCGAACTGCCATCTCTCGCACGCTGCTGACGCGCGAGGTCGCCTTTTGTAGCTGTGACGATGAGCTTTCATTCATTCGCGCTGACCGCGTCCGCCTTGTTATCGGATCACTGATTTTGGGGGGAGCCACTGGAGTACTCAACACTGGAGATTGAACATGACGCAAGGAATTGTCAGGAATACTGCAATTGCGCTCTCGACTTTCGCTTGTGCGACACTGTTCTCCGTCACCTGGTCTGAGCAGGGCGGCATTTCGGCTTCGGTCGAAAGCGCCCAGGCGCGTGTGGGCCGACCGCTGACGCCCGTGAGCGTCGCGGGCGTTGCGCGTCGCCAAACCCGGCGCGCCGCGTACGGATACGGGGTTGGCGCGGGTGTCGCCGCTACGGCAGCCGTCGCCGCAGCGGCCGCTACCGCGCCGGCCTATTCCGGCTGGGGCACAAACGATTGGACCAATTCGTATGCCGCCCAGACGGATCCCTACTTTGGCCAGCCCTACTATCCGGCACGAGCCTACCAAAGGATCAGTCCGTATTACGGATACGCCGGATGGACGGAGTACAAGACAGCTAATGGCATCGGCTGCGAACCTGGCACGATGACGAAGATGGCTGACGGCCGCATGTACGTCTGCCAGTGACGTCGGCGCAACGGCGCTCCAGGAGGGCGGCTCGTTGAGCCGTCCTCATTCTTGATGAGGCAAATCGATCTCACGGAGCGACGGGTCGCGCCCGCCGTTGATCTACGTCAACGTCACCTCCCCCTTGCCGCTGAAGATAACCTTGGGCCGCATCTGAAGCGGCGCCATCACCTTTCGGTTCGCGTGCGATGAGGAGGATCACCATGCGTCGGACGAACATTCTCTCGACCAGGTCCGTGACGCTTGCGGGCGTTGCGGCGAGCCTCATGTTGGGGATCGCCGGTGTCGCCGTCAGTTCAGCACCGGCCAAGGCCGTGGTTTACTGCACCTATGTCGGTTATCCGCAGGGTTGCGTGGCGAGGGCGGGCGTCGTGCTCAGGCCGCGTCCGGTGGCGCGCGCCGCGGTCCGTCACAATGCGGGCGGCAACCTGAATGGCGGCGTCAATCGGGTTGGCGTGCGGCGATAAGACAGTTGTTTGCGGCGCCGGATGAATGGGTGTCGCCGCACACGCGGATCGCGAGAGGATCACTCGCGAAGAGAGACCCCTCACCCGGATTGCATCTGGCGATGCAAGCCGACCTCTCCCACAGGGGGAGAGGTGCGCCGACTGTGCGGCGCTATGTCGGCAGATAGCTCGAAGTCCCGCCGTTACGCCCTCGGGGCGCAGCGGACATAGACCATGTTGCCGTAGCGGACCCCGGCGTCCTTGTCGACGAAGCGGGTGATCATGACGCGGCCGTCGAACGAAACGATCTCGCGGTCCTGCTCGCCGGGCGTCGGTCCTGGCGGGCCGATATAGTTCTTGCCGCTCGGGGAACCCTTCAGCCGCAGTTCCTGCGGGGTGGCCTGGTCGGCCAGATGCATGATGACGCCGCCGTTCTGGCCGGCGCCGATCACGTAAGGCTGCTTGCACTGGCCGCGCGCGGCGGCCTCGGTGCGGGCGCGGTCGGCGGGATTCTGGAACGAGGCGAGACCCCAGCGGCCGACGATCTCGTCGGCGCGGATGCTTGCGGGCATTTCGGGGGCTACGCCCGGCTCGGCTGGCGCCGGCTCAGGATTCGACGACAACGACGGCAGGCTCATGCTGCCGCACGCCCCCAAGAGTGTCGTCAGCGCCGAAACAGCCGCGAACCGTGCGACCAATCGCGCGTTGAGTGACCTGATCATATGCATCCCCCGACTATGTCCCGGCCGCACCCGTCCTGCAGCCAAGCGTAAAACTTAAGGCGGAGCAATGACGTCTGACAAAATTACGTCATCGCTACGATTTGGTTTCTGGTCCACCATCCTATATTGGCCTCACCAAGGCCTTAACCCGTTTGCTTGACAGAAACTGCGCCAAGCCATATTTCCCGGCCCACAATTAGCACTCTCGCACCACGATTGCTAAGAGCGCCGGGCGTCCTGCCCAGCGCCGACCGGCCGGCATCCAACGCCGGTCCCGATGAACCGGACCTGAAACCGAGCCTCCAAGAGGGAACGTCATGGCTAAATCCACCTTCCGCCCCCTGCACGACCGCGTCGTGGTCAAGCGTATCGATGCCGAGGAGAAGTCCAAGGGCGGCATCATCATTCCCGACTCGGCCAAGGAGAAGCCGTCCCAGGGCGAGATCGTCGCCGTCGGCCCGGGTGGCCGCGACGAGGCCGGCAAGCTGATCCCGATCGACCTCAAGGTCGGCGACCGCGTGCTGTTCGGTAAATGGTCGGGCACCGAGGTCAAGCTCGACAACCAGGAACTCCTGATCATGAAGGAGTCCGACATCATGGGCGTGCTGGCGTAAGCGCCACGACCAATTCGAGAGCGCCCACTCTCTCCGCCGTCATGCCCGGACCTGATCCGGGCATCCATCAAGCTTCGCAAGATTCTCGCAAGGACGATGGATTGCCGGGTCATCTGGCACGAAGACGCACTTCGTGCTTTCGCCCGGCAATGACGGGCGCAGATGCCGGGCGACCGCATCCAATCATTCCAGGAGTTCAAATCAATGGCTGCCAAGGACGTAAAATTCGCCGGAGAGGCCCGCGACCGCATGCTGCGCGGTGTCGACGTGCTCGCCAACGCCGTGAAGGTGACGCTCGGCCCGAAGGGCCGCAACGTCGTCATCGAGAAGAGCTTCGGCGCTCCCCGCATCACCAAGGACGGCGTCACCGTCGCCAAGGAGATCGAGCTCGACGACAAGTTCGAGAACATGGGCGCGCAGATGCTGCGCGAGGTTGCTTCCAAGACCAACGACACCGCCGGTGACGGCACCACCACCGCGACCGTGCTGGCGCAGGCCATCGTCCGCGAGGGCGCCAAGTCGGTCGCCGCCGGCATGAACCCGATGGACCTGAAGCGCGGTATCGACACCGCGGTCGCGGCCGTGATCAAGGACATCGAGAAGCGCGCCAAGCCGGTCGCCTCCTCGTCCGAAGTCGCCCAGGTCGGCACCATCTCGGCCAATGGCGATGCCGCGATCGGCAAGATGATCGCGCAGGCGATGCAGAAGGTCGGCAACGAGGGCGTGATCACCGTCGAGGAGAACAAGTCGCTCGAGACCGAGGTCGATATCGTCGAGGGCATGAAGTTCGACCGCGGCTACCTCAGCCCCTACTTCATCACCAACGCCGAGAAGATGACCGCCGAACTCGAGGATGCCTACATCCTGCTGCACGAGAAGAAGCTGTCCGGCCTGCAGTCCATGCTGCCGGTGCTGGAAGCCGTGGTGCAGTCGGGCCGTCCGCTCTTGATCCTCGCCGAGGACGTCGAGGGCGAGGCGCTGGCGACCCTGGTCGTCAACCGCCTGCGCGGCGGGCTCAAGGTCGCCGCCGTCAAGGCGCCGGGCTTCGGCGATCGCCGCAAGGCGATGCTGGAGGACATCGCGATCCTGACCGGCGGTCAGCTGATCTCCGACGACCTCGGCATGAAGCTCGAGAGCGTCACGATCAACATGCTCGGCCGCGCCGGCAAGATCGTGATCGACAAGGAGAACACCACGATCGTCAAGGGCGCCGGCAAGAAGAAGGACATCGACGCTCGCGTTGGCCAGATCAAGGCGCAGATCGAGGAGACCACCTCGGACTACGACCGTGAGAAGCTGCAGGAGCGCCTCGCCAAGCTCGCCGGCGGCGTTGCCGTCATCAAGGTCGGCGGCGCGACCGAGGTCGAGGTCAAGGAGAAGAAGGACCGTGTCGAGGACGCGCTGAACGCGACCCGCGCCGCGGTGCAGGAAGGCATCGTGCCGGGCGGCGGCGTCGCGCTGCTGCGCGCCAAGAAGGCGGTCGGCCGGCTCACCAACCCGAATGCCGACGTCCAGGCTGGCATCAACATCGTGCTCAAGGCGCTCGAAGCTCCGGTCCGCCAGATCTCGGAGAACGCCGGTGTCGAGGGCTCGATCGTGGTCGGCAAGATCCTCGAGAACAAGTCGGAGACCTTCGGCTTCGACGCCCAGACCGAGGACTATGTCGACATGGTCGACAAGGGCATCATCGACCCCGCCAAGGTGGTGCGCACCGCCTTGCAGGACGCCTCCTCCGTAGCCGGCCTGCTCGTGACCACCGAAGCCATGGTCGCCGAACTGCCGAAGGACGCGGCGCCGGCAATGCCGGGCGGCGGCATGGGTGGCGGAATGGGCGGCATGGGCGGCTTCTAAGCCTCCCACATCCCCATCGAGATCGAAGGCCGCCTCCGGGCGGCCTTCTTTTTTGCAGTTTGATTACGATCGGGATGCAAGGATCATCGCATGTCCCGCGACGCCAAATCACTGACGTCAACGCTCGTGCTGTTCTACGCGATCGGCACGTTGCTCGCGGTCGGCGCCTATGCCCTGGACAGCATCGATGATCTTGCGGTCGTCTTGACGTTCTGGCTCAGGCAAACGCTGACGTTCGTCGTCCTCGGCGCGGGCTATTGCGTCTATTACGTCATTTCCGGTTCTGCCGGTCATCGTCCAAAAGCGCCGCTGCGATTTCTGGACATATCGTTTCTGGCCGCTGCTGCCACGCTCGGGGTTGGCATGCTCGTGCACAGCTGAGCGATCCTTGACGCAACTCATCGTCCGCCGCATCACCACGCGAACGGCGGATTACGCCTTCGGCTAATCCGCCGTACCGACTCGTTCATGAGGATCGAGTTAGACGCTGTCCCGAAAGCAGCTGCGCTCCCTCTCCCGCTTGCGGGCAGGGCTATCGCATATGCCCCTTGGCGACCGCGCAAGTGCTTGGCCTCGTGGTTCGAGACGCGCCGCAAGCGGCGCTCCTCACCATGAGGGTCTACTATTGTGCCGCAAAACAAGACCTCATCCTGAGGAGCCCGCCGAAGGCGGGCATCTCGAAGGATGGCCACGAGGGCACCGCCACGACATGCGATAGCCCTGCGCTTGCGGGGGAGGGTTGGGGTGGGGGTATCTCCACGATCGAGAACCTTCGTGGGGAGAGAACCCCCACCCGCCGCAAGCGGGAGAGGCGAAGCGAGTCTGCGGAGAGGTCGCATCAACCAAAAATCATCACAGCTTACGCGACGCAGATGTCGGCCACCGCCACCTTCTGGAACAAATGCGGCGAGGCCACCGCCGAGGCGGGATAGGCCGAAAGCTTGGCCCTGAACTCGGGGTTCATGAAGGCGGCGCGGAAGGCGGCGGTGGATTCCCAGACCGCGTAGTTCAGATAGGCCGGGCTCTCGCCGATCGCGCGGTGCAGCTGGGTCGAGATGAAGCCCGGCTGCCGCTTCATGATGGCGGCGTCGTCCTGCCAGGCCTTGAGAAAGGTGTCCTCGTCGGCCGCATCGAGCGTGAAGAGGTTGACGAGCACCACATTGGTGGCATCGACCGCGAGCTGGCGGTCGATCGGGAAAGCGGGGTCCAGGGGGCGCATCTGCGGCATGGTCGGCTCCGTTCGATATGGTGTTATGATGTCATTCCGTTATGATGGATACATATAGAAATTGACATTATGATGTCAATACGTTTATATGGTGACAAATGCCGAATGCAAAACGAACGCCGGCGGGCGAAGCCCTGAGCACCCTGATTCCCGACCTGTTCAGGCTCAACAGCCTGCTGTTCACATCAGGCGACCGGCTGGTGGCCGGGCTCGGACTGACCAGTGCACGCTGGCAGATCCTCGGTGCCATCGTCGCCGCCGAGCGCCCGCAACCGGTCGCATGGCTTGCGCGCGACCTCGGCGCTGCCAGACAGAACGTGCAGCGGATCGTCAACGATCTCGAGCGGGACGGGCTCGTCGCCTTCGAAACCAACCCGCATCACCGCCGCGCCCAGCTCATCGTACTGACCGCCAAGGGGCGGCAAAGCTTCGACGCGGCGATGCGCCTGCAGCTGCCCTGGGTGAACGGCCTCGCCGACGGGCTGTCGATGAAAGACCTCGAAACCGTGGGTCGCGTCGTGACGGTGCTGCGCGGCCGGCTGGAGAGCGGCCAGGAACCTGACGAACGCACATGACCGCGATCGCGGCGCGAGGCCGCCGTTAGGCGGCCTTCTTTTTTGGCCAATAACATGGAGGTTTGCTAGTTACGACGGAACCGATTCTGCCCTTCGAGGACTTATCGTATGCGCGCGCTCCCGCTCCTGCTGCTCGGTCTTGCCGTCGCCTCGGCGCCTGCTCTCGCCCAGATGAAGCTGCAATCGAAGGCGGCGCCCGCCAGTGGCCCCGAGACGCGCTATTTCACCTCGATCGACGGCCTGATGGACGGCAATGCCGATGTCGTGCTGAAGGAAACTCGCCAGGGCAAGACCGTGACCGCGGCGGTGCTCGACGTCTGTTATCCCGCCGACAAGAGCTCCGACCGCAAGGACCGCTTCGTCGCCAACCTGACCGTCAGCGGCCAGACGCTTTCCGGGACCGCCCAGAGCGTCGCCGACAAGCAGCCCGTCACCGTCAAGCTGAACCGCAAGCAGAGCGGCGACGGTTTTGAGTTCCGCGGCCAGATCACGATCGGCCAGACCGTGACCGAGGTCGCCTCGACGGACAATTCCGACCTCAGCGAGAAGGAATTCCAGGACAACCAGGCCACCGAGGACGGCATCACGCCGCAGCCGAAGGATTTCACCGACGTTTCGCCGGAATCGATCGGTGTGCGGGTAAAGCTCGACGCGGCGGCGGATTTCCTCAAGAGCCTGAAGGGCGAGGCCGTCGAAATCGGCACCTCCAGCCTCGCGGTGACCTGCGATGCGATGCGCGCCGGCGAGCAGACCATCAACCTCACCGTCGACCCCGAACACGCCGGCGCGCTGCTCGCCAAGGCAAAATCGGCGCCCGGCGTGACCGCTGCCGGCTGGACCAGCGGCGTCGTCGAGATGGACCGCACCATCCGCTTTGCTGCAACCGATTGGCGCGAAGGCGACAAGATCAACAAGGACAAGCTGGCAACCGCGATCGCGGGCGTGCTGGCGAAGGCGCTTGCCGCAAAGCCCGCCTCGGCGACGTGGAATGCGAACACCGGCAAGCTCAAGCTGGTGCTGAAGCGGCCCAGCACGATCTACCCGGCACTCGGCCTCACCCAGAATTACGAGGTCACTGCCCTGGTCTCGCCCGACAAGCCCGGAAGTTCTGACCGGCTGATGCTGTGGGTCTCGAGCCCCACCGTCTCGACATCGGACGACAGCGCCGGCGCCAAGCTGAATCTGTCTGACGATTCCAGCAGCGACGAGGAAGGCAGCGAGACCAGGGACGACAACGGCGCGATCGACGCGCTGCTCAAGGAGTTCAAGGGCCAGCGCTGGGACGCCGACAAGTCGGTGTGGCGATAAGGCCGCCGCTGTCTTGGGTTAAGCCGCCCGCGTCTTCAACGGCACGACGTTGTCGTGCACCGTCTTCGGGGTGGCGTCCGGACCGGACTGAAGCATCCCGTCGCTTCTGACGAACAATTCAGAACGGGGCTCGATCGCAGCGCGATCGAGCAGCGCCCGCAGTTCGGGACGAAGCCCGTCGCCGCGCGGCGCGGCGATCGCATCGAAGTTGCGCATGATGTTCTCCCGTGTGATCGCGAAGACGGTCTCGCGTTCGCGTTCCGCGAACCACCCGCTTCCCGATTCCGCGACGACGATCGAGAAGCGGTGCTAAGCGCCATATCGACACAGCGGAATCTCGCTTGCACGCCGACCGAGCGCCCGATCTGAAATCGGGTGGCACGACACACGCCTCCAAATGTTCACTGCGCGCATCGACAGAACGCCGGCCGCGATACCGGCAACGCGCAAATGGAGACGAAGAGATGTCAGAGGAAAACAAGAACGTCGTCGGCCGGTGGTTCAAGGAGTTCTGGGGCAACCCCTGGAATCCGCGGATCATCAACGAGCTCGCAACGGCAGACATTGTTGTGCACTACCCGATGCACGAGCCGAAGCGCGGCCGCGCCGCGGTCATGAAGTTCATGACCGAATTTCGCGAAGCGTTTCCGGATCTCAATTTCTGGGGCGTCGGCGATCTCATCGCGGAAGGCGATCTCGTCGTCGGCCGCTGGGAAGGCGGCGGCACCCACACGGGACCTGCGTTCAGCGACTTCCGGCTCGGCTCGCTGCCGGCGGCCTCCGGCCGCAAGATGACGTTCGCCGGCACCACCGTGCTGCGCGTGCAGGACGGACGGATCGCCGAGGAGCTCGGACAGGAAGATGCGATCACCGCCATGCTTCAGCTCGGCCTCATCCGCCTGCCCGAACACGACGGAGCCGCGGCACGGCCGGGCGGCGAACTGCCCGCCGGCTGGAACAACATGCCGGGATATCCGGAGGGGCCACGCTGAACACGGCTGGAGTGCATGGCTCCATCGACAATCGCATCATCACTACCCCAACGCGCTTGATGCGTGTTCGGGTAATGCAATCGATCGGTGCGGTGAACTTGAAGATCTCTAAGCCGTAAGCTTGCTGGAGGCATTCCAATGTTACTGCGCCGGCATCGCATCTCCCGATGCAATGCCGGCGCAGTCTCTCCCTAGCGCTCGGCGTCAAGAGGGAAGATCAGGCACGTCGTCGTGCCGTGGGCCAGCAGCCGGCCCTGCTCGTCGGTGACCCTGCCTTCGGCGGTGCCGATGCGGCGGCCGCAATTGAGCACTTGGCCTTCCGCTCTGATAGGGCCGGTGTCAGGCGTGATCGGACGCACCAGCGAGATCTTGAACTCGAGCGTGGTCTGGCTGGTGCCGGCATCGAGCGTCGACTGCACCGCAAGCCCCATGCAGCTGTCGAGCAGCGTCGCGGTGAGGCCGCCATGCACGGTGCCCGCCGGATTGAGATGCGCGTCGGTCGGCACCAGCGTGACGACGACGCGGCCGCGCTCGGCCTCGGCGACATCATAACCGAGTGTCCGCGCGATGGTGTTGAGCGGCAATGCGCCGCTGGCGAGGCCCTGCACGAATGCGAGACCGCTCATCTCACGTTTCTGTTCCGCACTGACGGTGCCGTAGCTCTTGGCCATTGCCGATCTCCATCGGGGTTCGTTGCATCGTGACGGCTGGCCGCTTGCGCCGCAGCGACGCGGCGGAGCGGCCGTAGAGTTTTGCGAATGCGGCATTCATGCGCCGCGCGCTGGAGAAGCCGGCGTGCTGCGCCACCAACGCAAGCGACAGCTCGCTGCCGTCGATCAGGCGCTTGGCGCGCTGCACGCGCAGCGACAGCGCGACCTGGAGCGGCGAGGCATCGAGATGCTCGGCGAACAGCCGCGACAGGTGCCGCGCGCCGACACCGAGCCGCCCCGCCAGCGCTTCGACATTGCCGCGGTCGAGCGCTCCTGCCTCGATCAGCGCCAAGGCACGCTCGACGGTGGTCCTGGTGCCCTTCCACGCCGGACAGAACGGCGCCGCCTCGGGACGGCAACGCAGGCAGGGCCGGAAGCCGGCGCGCTCGGCCGACGCGGCGCTGCCATAGAACCGCACATTGCGCGCGAGCGGCGTGCGCGCCCGGCAGACCGGGCGGCAATACACGCCGGTGGTCTTGACCGCGACGAACACGATGCCGTCCCACGCCGGATCGCGGCGTTGAAAGGCTGCATATTGTGCGGCGAAATCAAGCATGCGACCGCTATAGCCCCGCCGGCGCGCCGCGACGACCCGCTTTGCGGAGACGACGTCCGGAAACGACCGCTGAATGCAGAAGAAACCCGGGCAACTACGGGGGCCTGCGACCAAAAGACTTCGTGCTGCCGCAGTTCGGTCACCGAAAATTAAGGCTCGATTTAGTTTCGAGGATCATGCTTCGCGCCATCGAACACAGGTCACGCCATGCAAGACCGCGAGCCGATCAGTCCTGCGAGCATCTGGCCAACAGATGTGACGGAGGGGCATTCGCCGGCACAGACGGCGGACCTCTGGGATGTCACCGGCGAGAACCACGACGCCGCCCTGCTGCTGCGGGAGCCGTTTGCCGACCGCATCGGCACCGCGCTCTTGGCAGCCACCGCGCTCGCCGCAAGCTTCGTGCTGGGATGGACCGGCGGAGCCAACTGGCACGACCTCGCAGCTCCCGCCCCGGTGCCGGTGGCCCAGAAGGAGGCGCCGGCCCCGCACATTGCGGACGTGGCGCCGAGCCGAAAGAACGAGGGCCCGCGCCGGGCCGCGTCCAACGCCGACCCCGTCGTCACCGGCAGCATTCCGAGGACCACGCCGGCCGGCCCGCGCCCGCTCGCCTTGGGCGCCGCGCCGACGACCTTGAATGCACAAGCCGCTGCATTGGGGCCGAAGCAGCCGCAGGCGGCGGCGCCGGAGACGCGGCCGAGCACCCTCCCCGGATGGTCGGTGGTCGAAGTCCGCGACGGCACCGCCGTGCTCGAGGGGCCCGAGGGCGTCAAGATGGCCGCGCGCGGCGACGTCGTCCCCGGCCTCGGACGGGTCGATTCCATCGTGCGCTGGGGCAACCGCTGGATCGTCGCCACCGCAAGCGGACTGATCGCAACGCCCTGAGCGTTTTGTCTTGACGCGTTTTCTTGACGCGAACCGGCGTCCGCTTCGCCCGATAACGCTTTAGTTGGTGTTGATCACGAAACGCAGCGACTTGCTGCCGGTGAAGGTCACCTCGTCACCGTGCCGCCGCCAGCCCGTCATGTCGCCGAGCGCCGCCAGCAGATCCTTGTCGGCCTGCGCCCGCTCCGGCGTGCAGGTGCGGTTCTCCATCGCGCCGGGAACGAAGACGATGGTGTCGCCGGCCACCGAAAACTGGCCCTTGCCGCCGTCGCACCACAGCTCGAGGATCACCTCGCCATTGTCTCCGACCTCGATCGAGGGAATCCGCTTGGAGCCCGGCATGCGCGCGGCATCGAGCGTCATCACGAAGCCGAACGGGAACTCCTCCTGGGCCCACGCCGGACCCGCGCCGAGGGCCGCGGCAACCAGCGCCAACGCGGCGATGCCGCCGCTCAAACTTCGCCTCATCGAAATCATGCCAATCCTCGAAATGCGACGCGCAACTGCGGGCCCCTTCTATGGGAGCAGAGCGCGATTGGCCAGATTGGCAACGCCGGAAAATGTGCTTGAAAAGCAAATCCCCGCGAGCCGTCCGCTCGCGGGGATTCCTGGTTCGCCAGACGCGTCGCGGCGCTATTTCAGCACCAGCAACGTGAACGGATAGACATAGGCCTGCAGCGTCACGAACAGGCCGACCAGACACGCCAGCACGATCGAGTGCAGGAACACGTAGCGCAGGATCGAGCCCTCGTGGCCGTACCAGTTGGTCGCGGTTGAGGCGACCACGATCGATTGCGCGTCGATCATCTTGCCCATCACGCCGCCCGAGGAGTTCGCCGCCGCCATCAGGATCGGCGACAGGCCGAGCTGCTCGGAGGTGATCTTCTGCAGATTGCCGAACAGCACGTTCGATGCGGTATCCGATCCGGTCAGCGCCACGCCCAGCCAGCCGAGCAAGGTGCCGAAGAAGGGATAGAGCACGCCGGTCGCGGCGAAGGCGAGGCCGAGCGTCGCGTCGACGCCGGACAGCCGGGTCAGCGTGCCGATCGCCAGCATCGCCGAGATCGTGATCAGCGAGATCGCGCAGAGGCGGATGGTACGGCCATACTCGGCGATCAGCTTGAGCGGCGAGAAGCCCATCAACAGACCCGAGATGATCGCGGCGATCAGCATGCCGGTGCCGGTGAACGACAGATAGGTGAAGCCGAACACGGCGCCTTCCGGAGTCGGCTTGGCAGCCACCGGCGGCACCTTGAAGATCAGCTTGTCGAGCTCGGGGACCGGATAGTTCCAGACGAAGTTGGCGTTCGCCCAGGCCTTGAAGGCACCGTTGCCCCAGATCAGCATCAGGATGCAGACGATGATCCACGGCAGCAGCGCGCTCCACATTTCGCCCTGGGTCAGCGGCGTCTTGTCGAGCGGCGGTGCGGCGGCCATCGTCGCCGCCGATTCATCGCGGCCGCGCAGCGCCGGCGACAGCCACAGCTGCCGCGGCTGCCAGACCTTCAGGAACAGGATCAGGGCTCCCATCGAGATGAGCGAGGCGCCGATGTCGACGATCCAGGGATTGATGTAGTTGGAGATCACGAATTGCGGGACCGCAAACGACACGCCGGTGACCAGGATCGCCGGCCACACCTCCTTCATGCCGCGCCAGCCGGCAAACGCCCACACCACCCAGAACGGCACGATCAGCGAGAACAGCGGCAGCTGCCGGCCGACCATCGCGCCGAGGATATAGGGGTCGAGCCCGGTGACCGAGGCGAGGCCCTGGATCGGCGTGCCGAGCGCACCGTAGGCAACGGGTGCCGTGTTGGCGATCAGCGACAGGCCGGACGCGGCGAGCGGCGAGAAGCCGAGCCCGATCAGCACCGCGCCGGTGATCGCGACCGGCGTGCCGAACCCGGAGGCGCCCTCGAAGAAGGCGCCGAACGAGAACGCGATCAACAGCAGCTGCAACCGCCGGTCCTCGGTGACGCCGCCGACCGCGCGCTTGAGCAGCTCGAACTTCCCGCACCTCACCGTGACTTGGTAGAGGAAGATGACGTTGAGCACGATCCAGCCGATCGGGAAGAACCCGGTGATCACGCCGAGCAGCGTGGCGCGGATCGACATGTTGGCCGGCATGGTGAAGACGAAGATCGTGATCAGGTTGGTCACGATCACGGCGATGATGGCGGCAATGTGCGCCTTCACCTTGCCGCTGGCGATCAGGACCAGCAGCGTGACCACGGGAATGGCGGCCGCGACCGTCGACAGCGCCGCATTGCCCAGCGGGTTGTAGATTTGATTCCAGGTGTTCATCTCGGGATCCTTCCCACATTTTTTATGCAGCGCGCCGGCCTGCATGCGGGCAGGCGCGACTGGTGCGATTGCGGGAGTCCGTCGGAAAATCTGCAGCCCCGGCTCGCGAATGAACGATCGGTAAGGATCGCTCACATCCTCGCGAAAAATCGAAGGTCCCCCGCCCCTCGCCGTTGTCCTCATGCTAGGGTTGACTCGATTGCCGGGACAAGCCAACGCTTGCATACCAGACCTACGACTTTAGTCGAGGATCACCCCGATTGTTCCGATTCTTCAGGCCTTTGCGGCCCCTTCCCTGGAGACGATAATCTGTGAACAACATTCGCTCGACGCTCGCGACCGTGTGGCGCATCGCCTCGCCTTATTTCAGCTCCGAGGACAAATGGGCGGGCCGCGGGTTGCTTGCCGCGGTGATCGCGATCGAACTCGCGATCGTCGGCATCAACGTCCTGCTCACGCAGTGGAACAACCGCTTCTACAACGCGCTGCAGGAACGCAATTGGGACTCCTTCGTCAGCGAGATCATCTATTTCTCCGTCCTGGTCGCCTTCTTCATCCTGCTGGCGGTCTACCAGCTCTACCTCAATCAATGGCTGCAGATCCGCTGGCGGCAATGGATGACGACGCACTATCTCGGGGACTGGCTGCGCCAGGCCAATCACTACCGGATGCAGCTGCAGGGCGACGCTGCCGACAACCCCGACCAGCGCATGACCGACGACGTCAAACTGTTCGTCGATCGCACGCTCACGCTCGGCCTCGGCCTGTTGAGCTCTGTCGTCACGCTGGCGTCCTTTCTCACACTGCTGTGGGGCCTTTCCAATGAGGCACCGCTGCATTTGTTCGGTACGGAATATTCAGTTCCCGGCTACCTTGTCTGGTGCGCGCTGATCTATTCGGCGCTCGGCACCGTGCTGACCCATCTGATCGGCTGGCCGCTGGTCGGCATCGATTTCAAGCAGCAGCAATATGAAGCCGATTTCCGCTTCAACCTGGTGCGCGTACGGGAGAACTCCGAGCAGATCGCGCTGCTGCAGGGCGAACCGGCCGAGCGCGAGCGCCTGCGCGTTCGCTTCGGACGCGTGGTGGAGAACTGGATCGCCCTGATGAACCGGACCAAGAAGATCACCGCGTTCACGGCGAGCTATAATCAGGCCTCGGTGATCTTCCCCTATGTGCTGGTGGCGCCGGCCTACTTTGCGCAAAAGATCCAGCTCGGCGGCATGATGCAGACCGCATCGGCGTTCTCAAACGTCCAGGGCGCGTTCTCGTACTTCGTCACCATCTATCGTCAACTGGCCGAGTGGCAGGCCGTGGTGAACCGCCTTGATGGATTCGAGGCAGGGATCGCGACGGCATCGAACCTTGCCAAGCGCGACGATCGAATTCATGTCACGCCGACGCCGGGCGGCGGCGGCGTCAGCCTGCAGGACCTGGTGCTGCGGCTGCCCGACGGAACGCCGCTGCTGAACGCGGACCGGTTCGACTTCCGCAAGGGCGAGCGCACGCTGATGACCGGCCCCTCCGGCGCCGGCAAGTCGACGCTGTTCCGCGCCGTGGCCGGCATCTGGCCGTTCGGCGATGGCGCGGTCAAGATCCCGGCCAATGCCAGCCTGATGATGCTACCGCAACGTCCCTATCTGCCGATCGGCTCGCTGCATGACGCCGTCGTCTATCCGGGCGAGGCCACGCAATTCGATGCCGGACGGGTCCGCGAGGTCCTCACCGCCGTCGGGCTGCCGCAGCTTGCGGCGCGGCTCGAGGAGCAGGCGCACTGGAACCGGATGCTGTCGCTCGGCGAGCAGCAGCGGCTCGGCATCGCGCGGGCGCTGCTGCATGCGCCGCAATTCCTGTTCCTGGACGAGGCGACGGCCTCGCTGGACGAGCCGGCGGAAGCCGCGCTGTACAGGCTGATTGCCGAAAGGCTGCCCGGCACCACGGTGGTTTCGATCGGCCACCGCTCGACGCTCGATGCCTTCCATCAGCGCAATGTCACGCTGGTCCGCGACGGCGACCGCTTCACCTTGCGCGACGCGGTCAAGGTCGCCGCGTCGTAGGCGAACGAATTTGGATTGAAGCGGCCCGACCGTGGACTCGGTTCACCTCTCCCTCATCGGGGAGAGGTGAAGCCCGGCGGCTCAAGCTAACTTCATTCATGCCTTGGCGGCTCGACGGTGATGCGGCCACCGCAGGCCGCGTAAAACAAAAGGGGCGGCAGATTGCTCTGCCGCCCCCTCGATCCCCGGAAGGGAAGATTACTTCAGGTTGGACATCGCGGTCAGGTCGACCGAGAGCTTGGCGATACCCGCCGCGCCGCACCAGTTGGAGCCCGTGCCGCCCGGATTGATCGGGGTCACGTTGGTATTGCCGCCCGCGGTGAAGTCGCTGGTGAAGGCGCTGCAATCACCCTTCGACATGTCGGTGTCGGAGTAGCGCAGATCGAGCGTGAACACCTTGTAGGTGAAGCCGATGCCGATGTTCCAGGTGTTGTAGTCGGCATACTTGATGCCGTTCGGGAAGGCCGGAACGCCGTAGAAGCTGTCCGAGGTGCCGAGCCACTGCCGGCCGAACTCACCCGACACATACATGCCGACGCCGCTGGAACCGAACACGGTGCTGGGCGCGGTGTACTTGCCGATGATCGACGAGTAGTTGCCCCAGGCGCCGGTGTTGAGGAAATTCGGCGAGTAGTACTCGTTGATGGTGAACGCCCAGTTGTCGTTAATGGTCCAGGTCGCCTTGCCGTAGACTTCGAAGAACGAGACGTCCTTCTTCATCACGTTGAAATTGGTCAGAGTGTTCGCCTGGCATTCTGCGCTCAGCGGATTGCCCGCGAAGTCGGCCACGGCACCGCCGCCGTAGTAGCAGGTTCCACCCGGATACAGGTAACCCCAGACACCGATGTCGAAGGCGAAGGCGCCGAAGGTCGGGCGGATACCGCCGTAGACGTCGACTTCAGCCGCGGCGCGGTTGGCGAAGGAGATGCTTTCGGTCGACGTACCGACGTAGAGCTGCAGGTCCTTGCTGACGTTGTAGCGCGGCTCGAAATAGGCGGTGACCGACGGATTGTGGTTGGACTGGGTGACGCCGCGGAAGATGTAGTCGCTCATGATGCCAGCGCCAAAGGCGATGTCCCACGGGTCGAACGGAGCCGGCGGCGGCGCCTTGACGGCCTTCACCGCCATGTCAGCTGCCATTGCCGAGCTCGAAATCATTGCTAGCGCCGTTGCTAACAAAGCCAGTTTCTTCATGACGATCCCCATCTAACTTTTCCAGACAGCCCAGCTCCGGTGGCCCCCAGGGCGCGCGCTAACGGACTGCAACTAAATCGCGTGGATCAATCTGAGGCCCGTGCACGGTACCGTGAAGCCAAAAAGACATGCATGTGCCGCCTTTTTAGGCGTTCTAGCCATCTTGCCGCATGTTGATTTGCGGGTGTTGCATTTGCACCACAAGACTGCGGCTCCCGCACCGGTTGAACGGATCATCTGGAGAGGGAAACGGCAACAGTCGGCCCGGCGCGAGAGCATCGGCGCGAATCGCCGTGCCCGCAAAAGCACGGATCGTCACCGCACCTACGGAAGAAGCCGCAGCGTGGCGCGCTGCGGCTTCGATCAGTTGAACTTCGGCAATGTGGCGGCGGCCTAGAGCATTTTCGGTTCTGATTGAATCAGAACCGAAGCTCTAGATTCTTGTTTTGACGCGTTTTCTTCACGCGAACCGGTGCCCACTTCGCTCGAAAACGCTCTAGTGGTGCTCGCCCCCGTCGGCCGACCCGGCAATCCAGCCCGGCGCCGGTTCGTGGCTCGGTGTGGCCCAGCTCGGAGCCGGCTGCGGCTCGGGCTCGGGCGCCGGGGGTGCCGCGACCGGGGCGGCCGGCTTCGGCGCGGCGGCCTTCTTCGGAGCAGCGGCCTTCTTCGGCGCGCTCTTCTTGGCGGCGGCTTTCTTGGCGGCTTTCTTGGCGGCCTTCTTCGGCGCAGCCTTCTTTGCAGCTTTCTTTGCCGTTTTCTTTGCGGCTTTCTTGGCCGACTTCTTCGCCGATTTCTTTGCAGTCTTCCTGGCGGATTTCTTCGCAGCCTTCTTGGCCGACTTCTTCGCGGACCTCTTCTTCGCCGCTACCACCTTCTTGGCCTTTTTGGCCTTCTTGCTTTTCTTCGCCTTCTTCGACTTCGCCATCGTGGTCCTCCTGTTGCCGCTATCTGAGTCCACCGGGCGCATTGAAGTGATCGCTTGCCGGACGTTGGCTGCACCTCGAGGAGAGGCACTCTCCACTTCGCTTGTCGGGCATGATGGCCGCGCGATCGCTTCGCGTCTGTGGCAAGGAAGCGCCGGTCCTTCACGCTGCGTCAGGGCAAGGCTGAGGTCCGGATCATGCTCGAGTGGCAGTCGATCAATTCAATCCTGGCCGGGGACCTCCTGTCGCCCAATCGAGAAGCTCAATCGTGTGCACCACAGGAACTGACGTACCGCCGGCAATCTGAACCATGCAGCCAATATTGCCCGCAGCGATCATGTCCGGTTTGACAAGCGCAATATTGGCGACCTTGCGATCGCGCAATCTGCTCGCAATGTCGGGCTGGAGAATGTTGTAGGTCCCCGCCGAACCGCAACACAAATGGCTCTCGGGCACATCTTTCACCACGAATCCATTCTTGGAAAGCAATTCTTTCGGAAGTTGAGTGATTTTCTGTCCATGCTGCAACGAACAAGCGGAGTGATAGGCGACGGTGACGTCGCCTTTCTGCGTTGAAGGCGCGAGCTCGAGAGCCGAGAGATACTCGGTGATATCCTTTGCCAGCGCGGAGATTCGCTTGGCCGGCTCGGCGAACGTTTTGTCCTCGCGCAGCAGGTAGCCGTAGTCTTTGACAACTGTCCCACAGCCCGAGGTCGTCACCAGGATGGCGTCGAGCCCGTTCTGGTCCGCTTCCCTTTGCCACACCGTGATGTTGGCCCGCGCTCGCGCCAGCGCGTCGCCGTCCAGTCCCATGTGATGGGTCAACGCGCCGCAGCATTGCTCGTCCTTGACCAGCACCACCTCGACGCCGTGCCGGGTCAGGACATTGATCGCGGCCTGATTGATGCGTGGCGCCAGCACCTGCTGGGCGCAGCCCTGCAGCAGCGCGACCCGGCCGCGCCGCCGGCCGATCGGCGCAAACACGGTTCCGGCAGCCGGCCCCGGCTGGGGCAGGCCACGTGGCGCGAGCGCCAGCATCGCCTTGATCCGCTGCAGCAGACCCGGACTGGACGCACCGACCGATGGCGTCGGCAGCAATGCGGCGAACGGACGGGCGAGCCCGGCCAGGATCATGCTGATCCGGAACAGGCCCGGCCGCGGCAGCACGAGGGCGAGCACCGAGCGCAGCAGCCGCTCGGTCAGCGGTCTCTGGTAATCCCGCTCGATCCGGACCCGGGCCTGGTCGACGAGGTGCATGTAGTTCACGCCCGACGGACAGGTTGTCATGCAGGCGAGACACGACAGGCAGCGGTCGATATGCTTGACCACGTCGGCCGTCGGCGGCTTGTCCTTCTCCAGCATCTCCTTGATCAGGTAGATGCGGCCGCGCGGGCTATCGAGCTCGTCGCCGAGCAGCACATAGGTCGGGCAGGTTGCGGTGCAGAAGCCGCAATGCACGCAGGCGCGCAGGATCTTGTCGGCTTCCTTGATGTCGGGATCGGCGAGCTGCGCCAGGGAAAACTCGGTCTTCATGCAGCCCCGCCTCGCATCATCCGGCCGCGGTTGAGGACGGACCTCGGATCGAAGCTCGCCCGGACCCGTTCACCGAGCGCGGCAAGCCCGGCCGCCTGCGGCTGGAACACATCGACCGCCCGGCGTACATCCTCGGTGGCGCGGATCAGGGTGGCGTGTCCGCCGATCGCCTCGACCTGGCCGCGGACCAGCGTGGCCTGGGCATCGGCGCCCGGCGGCACCGCGGCCCAGATCAGCCCGCCGCCCCAGTCGTAGATCACGTCGCCGCCGGTGGCGCGCGACAACGCCTGGCCCAGCGCGCCGCCAGAGGCCGGCGGGCAAACGATGCGCCACACCGGCCAGGCCCCGAGCGCGCCGTTCGCCGCGAACGGCACCACGTCGCGCAGCGCGCTCCAGATTGCGGCCGACGCATCATCGGCGAGGCTGTCGACCGCTCCAAAAGACGAGAGCGTCTGACTGAGCGAGGCCGCCCGGTGTGCCGCCGACGCCGAAATCCCCTCGAGCCGCACCAGCGTGACCGGCTGGCCAGAGGCGAGGCCGGCGAGCGGACCGCCCCCGGACCGCAACGCCGAACCCGGCAGATGCGCGGCGCCCGAGACGTCGAAGGGCGAGCCCAGCGCCGCCGTCATCGCCTTGTTGGCGGTGACGTCGTCGAGCCCGCGCAGCAGCAGCGTCCGCTCGGCTTCCGGCTTCGGCATGACCTTAAGCGTCACCTCGCTCATGACCGCGAGCGTGCCCCAGGAGCCGGTCAGCAGCTTGCAGAGGTCGTAGCCGGTGACGTTCTTCACCACCCGCCCGCCGGTCTTGAAGCTGTCGCCGAACCCGGACACCGCGTGCGCGCCGAGCAGATGATCCCTGATACCGCCGGCCTTGATGCGGCGGGGACCGGCCAGTCCGGCGCCGATCATGCCGCCGATCGTGCCGGCGCCCGCGGTGCCGAACAGCACAGACGTGTCCATCGGCTCGAAGGCGAATTGCTGGTTCTTGGCGTCGATCAGGGATTGCACGTCGGCAAGCGGCGCGCCGGCCTGCACGGTGATGATCAGTTCGTTCGGCTCGTAGGAACTGACCGCATTCAGCGCCGAGACGTCGAGCAGCGCATTGGTCGCCATCGGATGGCCGATGGCGCGCTTCGACCCATGTCCAATGACCTCAAGTGGCTGCTCGCCGGCGACCGCCGCGCGCACCACCTCCTCGACGTCTTTTGCGTCTCTGACCTTGAGCGTATCCACGCCCTAGCCGGTAACGAAATTCGGCTCCGAAATCAAATGCGCGCACCGAACAAATTTCTGAATGCGAGGAGTCCGGCGTCGGTGATTTCGACGGAGCGGCCCTGCGGCCGGCGCCGGATCCAGTCCCGTTGCAGCGCAAGGTCGGCAACCGCGGCCCCTGCCCGCCCGGCCAGATGCGGACGCCGCTCGCTCCAGTCGAGACACGGCCGGCACAAGATCCGCCGGCTCCGCGCCGGCGAACGCAGGTCGATGCCGAGATCGCCGAGCAATGCACGGCCGGAAGCGGTCAGCTCGCCGGCCTCCTGGTCGAGATTGAGGTGGCCGCGGTCCCGCATCGCATCGGTGACGGCGACGCCGAGCTCGCCGGCAAGGTGGTCGTAGCAGGTCCGGGCCCGGCGCATCTCGGGATCGATGCGCGGCGGCGGCCGGGACGGGTGCGGATCGATCGCGGCAACCGTCATCATGCCCTCGAGCATCTGCGCAACCAGCGGCGTGGCCAGCCGGTAGAAGCGGCGCGGACCACGCCGCTCGACCTTGAGCAGCGCCCGCTCGACCATGCGCGAAAGGTGCCAGCTCGCGGTCTGGGGCGTCACGCCCGCGACCAGCGCCAGTTCGCTCGCAGTCTGCGGGCGTCCGTCCATCAGCCGCGACAGGATGCCGGCGCGTCCGGGATCGGCGATCAGCCCGGCGAGTTCGGCAAGCTCTGGTGCGATGGTCTGCATGGCCGGCTCCGCATCGATCGAAATATTTCCCCTGCGCTTGTCGCACGTCATGCCGCTGCAACGCTTCGATCATGATCGAAATGTTCACGACATCGACATTTCGATCATCACCGAACTCGGTTCGCCGAACGATCGACTATCTCTCGCGTTGCGGTTCGGCCGGCAGGACGGTTGGCGCGAATCATCTGGAGGCGATCATGAAACGTTCGGAAGTTTCGACCACGACGATGATGCTCACCCGGCGATCGGCCGTCGCCTGGTCCGCAGCGATCATGGCGATCGCCGGCGTATCGCCCTGGGCCGGATCGCAAGCTCGATCGGAGCAAAGCAACGGAGGACTGCCAATGAAGCACTATGCGATGAGCACGAGAACCATCAGCGATGCAATCAACACCGCTGGCCTTCTGGTTGTGGCGCAATGGGAAGCCAAGGAGGGACAGGCCGACAAGGTCGCGGAAATCCTCGACGGCTTCCTGCCCGAGGCGCAGAAGGACCCGGGCACCAAGCTGTTCCTGATCGGCCGCGGCAAGGACAATCCGGCGCAATTCCTGTTCTACGAATTGTTCCAGGACGAAGCCGCGTTCAAGGCACACCAGGACAGCGCGGCTTTCAAGACCTACATCGCGGAGCAAGCGCTGCCGCTGCTCGCCAAGCGCGAGCGGTCGCAATACGCGCTGCTGTGAAGAAAGGCGCGGCGGGGAGGATGGTAGAGCGTTTTCGAGCGAAGTGGACGCGGTTCGCGTGAAGAAAACGCGTCAAAACAAGAAGCGAGAGCTTCGGTTCTGATTCAATCAGAACCGAAGCTCTCCTTCCCGCCGGCGCGGGTCAGATCGACGCGCCGCTGTTGCCGAGCGTTGCGCGCAAGCCGGCCCGCTCGGGCGGCCTGCGCCAGAAGCCGACGATCGAGATCCGCGACAGCACCGCGGCCTCGAGGCTCTCGACCTGGGTTCGGAGCCGAAGCGCGTGTTTCTCGACGAGATGCCAGGACGCGACGGCGACGCCGAAGGCGAGCGGCAGGCTGATCAGGAGGTTTAGATACCAATGCTGAACCGGCGGGCCGAACGTGGCGACGCATTGCTGGATGACGAAGCCGTAGAGATAGAGCCCGTAGGAGTAATCGCCTGACGAGACGATCCAGCTCCGCCGCGGGTTCATCAGGCCGAGATAGCACGCGACATAGGCGGCCGGCACGGGAGCCAGCGCATCGCCGCGTCCGGTCGCCATGCCGGCGGCGCACAGCACCAGCGCCAGCAGGCACACAGTGCGGTTGAACGGCACCTTGTCGCGCCAGAGGTAGAAGCCGACGCCGGCAAGGAAGCAGAACACCAGAAGGTGCGGGCGAAGCTGGATCGGCACCTCGTCCCAGCGGCAGATGTCGTAGACGATGAGCCCGATCTGGGCGATCACCATGAACCCCAGGAACGCCACCCGATTGAAGCAAATCGTGAGCACGGCGAGCAGCGCCAGGATGACGTAGCACCACAGCTCATACGGCACGGTCCAGAGCTGGGCGTTCACCAGATCCGGCAGCGGATTGTGCAGGAATACGCCCGGCAGCTCGTAATGGATGTCGCCGACGATATTGAGAAAATAGGCGTGGAATTTCGGATCGGCGACATATTGCGCCAACGGCAGCTCGGTGAAGACCGAACCGATGATGATTGCCGATAGCGTGGTTTCGACCGCGAGCGCCGGCCCAATCCGCAGCACGCGCAGGCCGAGGAAGGAAATCAGGCTCTTGCACCGGAGCAGGCTCGCGGTCACCAGGAAGCCGCTCAGGGCAAAGAACAGCGCGAGGATCATCGCGACGCCGATACGCAGCGTGCTCTGGATTTCCAGCGCGCGGCCGAGCCCGAGCGTCACGTTCGTGCTGTGCAGGCCAATGATCGACGCCGCCAGCGCGATCCGCATATAGTCGAAACCCGCGGGCCGATTGCGCGAAAGCGCCAGCTGATCGGCCAGGCTGGGCATCGATGTGCTCCCGAAGACATGCATCTGCGGAAAATACCGAGCAACAGTCTAAGGCCGTGTAAATGGGTCCGCGCTGTAATTGCAGCGACGCGCGACGGCGGCCACCGCGGCAAGCATTGGTTAAGGTTATCGAATGGCTAGGGCGATCCGTCGAATTGTATCGACCGGCCCTCGCGCGTTGGTGGCTCTGGGCGCACACTCAGCACGTTGGCCTCGGGGCCAATAGCTGACGTGGCTCCTGATGCCGTGGAAGCAGGGCTTGTTATCGTCATTCGGCAACCGTTGATTTGATCGCGGCTCCGCCAGGAGAACCATCACGATGCACATCAAACCGATAGCCATCGTGCTGCTCGCGATGATCGCGCCGGGACAGGCGCGTGCCGCTCTGCTCACCGACGCCGAGGCGACGTTCCTCGACCAGCTCGCTACCGCAGCCGCGGTGCTCGAACAACGATGCACCGGCTATGAGGCCAATGGTGCCGGCGGCGTTCAAACGGGCGCCAGACTCCTCGGCAGCCCCGACGCCGCGATGGCCATGATCAATGCGTTCGACGCAGCCATCAAGGCTCACGACGGCAACGACTACGATCCGCGCAAATTCCGCCCCGAGGTGTCCGAAGCGGCCGGCAAGACCTTCAAGCGCGTCCGGGCGGCGTTGATCAGAGACCCGGAAGCGGCCTGCGCGGGCTATGGCGATAGCGGCGCGGCGTCGGGGCTGCTCAGACGGTACTAGAACCGCGGGATGTCCGGGAACGCCAGCTTGCCGGCGTGGACATGGACGCGGCCGAGCTCGGCGCAGCGGTGCAGGGTCGGAAACACCTTGCCGGGGTTGAGCAGGCCCTGGGCATCGAAGGCGCATTTCAGCCGCTGCTGCTGGTTGAGGTCGATCTCGGTGAACATGTCCGGCATCAGGTCGCGCTTCTCGATGCCGACCCCGTGCTCGCCGGTGAGCACGCCGCCGAGCTCGACGCAGCAGCGCAGGATGTCGGCGCCGAACGCCTCCGCCTTCTCGATCTCGCCCGGCTTGTTGGCATCGTAGAGGATCAAGGGATGCAGATTGCCGTCGCCGGCGTGGAACACATTGGCGACGCCGAGGCCGTATTTCTCGGAGAGCTCGCGGATCCGCGCCAGGGCCTTCGGCAAGGCGCCGCGCGGGATGGTGCCGTCCATGCAGAGATAGTCCGGCGAGATGCGCCCGACCGCGGGGAACGCCGCCTTGCGGCCGGCCCAGAACAGATTGCGCTCGGCCTCCGAGGTCGAGATCTGGCAGGAGGTCGAGCCGCAGCCCTGCGCGATCGCCTCGACGCGCTTAATCAGCTCGTCGACCTCGACCTGAGGGCCGTCGAGCTCAATGATCAACAGCGCCTCGACGTCGAGCGGATAACCGGCATGGACGAACGCCTCCGCGGCGTGGATCGCGGGCTTGTCCATCATCTCCATGCCGCCGGGGATGATGCCGGCGCCGATGATCCGCGCGACGCATTCGCCGGCCGCTTCGACCTCGGCGAAACCGACCATCAGCGCACGCGCCGTCTCCGGCTTCTGCAGGATGCGCACCGTGATCTCGGTGATGACGCCGAGCAGCCCCTCCGAGCCGGTGATGATTCCCATCAGATCATAGCCGGCATTCTCGGCCGACTTGCCGCCGATGCGCAGGATCTCGCCCGACATCAGCACGATCTCGCAGCCGAGCACGTTGTTGGTCGTCATGCCGTATTTCAGGCAGTGCACGCCGCCGGAATTCTCCGCGACATTGCCGCCGATCGAGCAGGCGATCTGCGACGACGGATCGGGCGCGTAGTAGAAGCCGGCATGGGCGACCGCCTGGCTGATCGCGAGGTTGGTGACGCCGGGCTCGGTGACAACGACGCGGTTGTCGAAGTCGATCTCGCGAATCCGCTTGAACTTGCCTAGTCCGAGCAGCACGCCGTCGGCAAGCGGCAGCGCGCCGCCGGACAGCGAGGTGCCGGAGCCGCGCGGCACCACCTTGATGCCCTGGCCCTGGCAATATTTGAGGACCTTCGACACCTGCTCGGTGGTATCGGGCAGCACCACGACCATCGGCGGCTGCCGATAGGCAGTCAGGCCGTCGGATTCATAGGCCAGCATCTCGGCGGCACTGTCGATCACGCCCTCGCCCGGGACGATTGCGCGCAAGGCGGCCACGATTTCGGCGCGGCGAGCGAGGACGGCCTGGTCGGCCGCCGGCATCATGATGGACATCGTTGTTCCCTCGGCTGGGCTTTTGCCCTTCGCCGATTTGTTACGACAAATCAATTACGTCTGCACCTGTTTCAGTGGACCGGCCGAAGGTCGGATTGCCCCACCCAGCAATGGCGAGTTCTCTCTCGGACAAGCGGGCGGCCTCGAAACCTGTCAAAGTTTCGTGGCTTGTCCTGTCCAAGCCGGACATGCCACAAACGATCACTACCTCCCGGGACGAAACGAAGAGAACCCCATGAACCTAAAGACCTTGAGCGCGCTGGCGGTCGTCACATCGCTGGCTTCCGCATCCTCCGCGCTGGCGCAGGATGCCGCCGCCGGCAAGACCTCGTTCAATAAATGCCTCGCGTGCCACGCAATCGGCGAAGGCGCCAAGAACAAGGTCGGCCCCGAGCTCAACGGCCTCGACGGCCGCCATTCCGGCTCCGCGCCGGACTACAATTATTCCGATGCCAACAAGAATTCCGGCATCACCTGGAACAAGGAAACCTTCCTCGAATACATCAAGGATCCGAAGGCCAAGATCCCCGGCACCAAGATGGCATTCGCCGGCATCAAGAACGAGAACGAGGCCAACAACCTCTGGGCCTATGTCTCCTCGTTCGACAAGGACGGCAAGCAGAAGTAATCGGCGGTATCGGTCGCCGTCCGCCCGGCGCCAATGCCGGGGCGGACGTTAGAACGGGATGGCTTTTCTTCGAAACGCCATCCCCTTCTGGCTCTCTGATTTGAACATGATCTCCGCGCAGACCCGTCTCGCGTTTGTCGCGACAGAAATCGCCACCCGCTTCCGGATCATGCCTGGCCGCCGCGATCAGCGCGGCAACAGATTGGTCTTGGCGAGATCGACCACCTCGTCGCCGCGGCCGCTCATCACCGCGCGCAGCACCCACAGGCTGAATCCCTTCACCTGCTCCAGCGTAATGGTCGGCGGCATCGACAGCTCCTGCGTCGCGGTCACGACGTCGAGCACCGCCGGGCCGTCATGCGCGAGCACGTCGCGGATCGCGCCCTCGAGCTCGCCGGGATCCTCCACCCTGACGCCGTGAATGCCCATGGCGCGTGCCATCGCCGCGAAATCCGGATTCTTCAGATCGACCCCGGTCTCGATGAAGCCGGCGGCCTTCATCTCCAGCGCGACGAAGCCGAGCACGCTGTTGTTGAAGATCACGACCTTCACCGGTAGCTTGGCCTGGGTCAGCGTGATCAGATCGCCCATCAGCATGGCAAAGCCGCCGTCGCCGGACATCGACACCACCTGCCGGCCGGGCTGCGCCGCCTGCGCGCCGATCGCATGCGCCATCGCATTGGCCATCGAGCCATGTACCCAGGAGCCGACCAGACGGCGGCGGCCATTCATTTTCAGATAGCGCGCGGCCCAGATCGTCGGCGTGCCGACGTCGGCGGTGAATACCGCATCCTCGCTCGCCTGCTCGCTGAGCAGGCGCGCCAGATATTGCGGATGGATCGGCTTTTGGCCCGGCTTGCCGCGGGCGAGATCGTCGAGCCCGGCGCGGGCGTCCTTGTAATGCGCGAGGCTGGCATCGAGATGCTTGCGGTCGGTCTTCACATGGAGCTTCGGCAGCAGCGCGGCGATGGTCTCGCCGACGTCGCCGACGATGCCGAGATCGAGCTTGCAGCGGCGGCCGAGATTTTCGGGGCGGATATCGACCTGCGCGATGTTGATGCCGGTCGGGAAGAACTGCTTGTAGGGAAAATCGGTGCCCAGCATCAGCAGCACGTCGCAGCCGTGCATGGCGGCATAGCCGGAGGAGAAGCCGATGAAGCCGGTCATGCCGACGTCGTAGGGGTTGTCGTATTCGACATATTCCTTGCCGCCGAGCGCGTGTACGATCGGGCTCTTCAGCGTCTCGGCAAGCTTGATCAAGCCGTCATGCGCCCCGGCGCAGCCGCGGCCGCAGAACAGCGTGACGCGCCGCGCGCCATTGAGCAGCGCCGCCAGCGCATTCAACTCAGGTTCGGCCGGACGCACCACCGGCGCCGGCGGCAGCAGGCCGGCATTCGGCGCGATGTCGCGCTTCGGCGCGGTCCGCATCGCGACGTCGCCGGGCAGCACCAATACGGCGACGCCGCGCTTGCCGACCGCGGCGCGGATCGCGTTCTCCAGCATGTAGGGCAGTTGCGCCGGATCCGACACCAGCTCGCAATAATGGCTGCATTCGCGAAACAGGTCCTGCGGATGGGTCTCCTGGAAATAGCCGCCGCCTATTTCAGCGGAGGGGATCTGCGCCGCGAGCGCCAGCACCGGCGTGCGGCTGCGATGCGCATCGAACAGGCCGTTGATGAGATGGAGATTGCCGGGGCCGCAGGAGCCCGCGCACACCGCGAGCGCGCCCGTGATCTGGGATTCGGCGGCGGCGGCGAACGCGGCCACCTCCTCGTGACGCACATGCAGCCAATCGATCGTGCCGCGCTTGCGCAACGCCTCGGTCAGGCCGTTGAGGCTGTCGCCGACGACGCCGTAGATGCGCTTCACGCCGGCCTGGGCAAGGGTTTCAGCGATGAGGTCGGCAATGTTGTCGATCCGCATGAGACGTGTCCTTTGCTGCAATCCGAAACCGGTGAGCCGCATGATGTTCGGCGCCGCGCGGCGGCGCAAGCCTTGCCGGATCACATTCGCGCGGCGCAAAGGCGCGGCAGCTATTGCGCCGTCACCACGTCCCGCACCATCAGGCCGGCCATCGTCTCGATCTCGGACGCCACGAGGTCAGGCACGACGTACTGCACCATGTGGCCTGTGCCCGGCAGCACGATCAGCTTCGCGTTCGGCGCCGATGCGGCGAGCGGCCGCGAGTGGATGCCGGTCGAGACCGTCTTGTCGACGTCGCCCGAAATGATTGACAGCGGCGCCCTGATCTCGGCATAGCGCGGGGCCTGTTCGACAACGGCGGCCTTCAGCGTGACGAGGTCGCGCGCATTGGCGATGAATTCGCGCGGGCGCAGCAGGAGCAATGACTCGCTGTCGCGGACGAAATCGACCGGCATGGGCTGCGGCGCGAACACGCCGCGCGCAGCCGAACTGGCAATGAGGAGACCGAGCGGCAGCGTGATCGTATGCGCAAGCAACGGCCCGATCAGCGGCGTCGCAATCACGTCATTGTAGCGTCCGGCGCCGCCGCGCCACGGATAGGCCACAGGGGCGAGCAGCACGAGGCCGGCGACGCGATCCGGATGATCCAGTGCAATGCGCAAGGCAAGCGCGCCGGCCCAGGAATGCGCCACCACGATCGCCCGCTCGACGCCGAGCCTGGTCAGCGCCTCCACGATCATCCGGCCCTGGATCGCGGGCGTCGAATCCGCGACGCGCTCGCGCGGACTCCAGCCGTGACCCGGCCGGTCGATCAGGATCACCCGGCGCGCTTTGGCAATGCGATCGCCGAGCGGCTGCATCGCGCGCAGATTGGAGCTTGCGCCATGCAGCATCACGACCGGCGGCCCGACCGCGTCGCGCGGGCCGAGTTCGACCACATGCAGCCGCGCCCCGGCCACATCGATCATTCGGCCCCGAGGCGGAAAGGCGCGCTGGATCAGCAGGGCGCCGAGCTGTGTCGCCAGGGCCAGCACCAGCCCGGCTACCGCCAGCGCAATGATTACGGTCAACATCGAGGGGATCCGAAAGGTCTTAGGCACCTGATTGGGCACCTGACAATTACGACGAAGCCGAAATCAGGTTTCGCGCGGATGTGCCCCCTGCCCGGGTATGCTCTTGTTCGAAAAGCCAATCGTCAATTTTCCGGCTCGCGCACGGCGCGGAGTTGTCCACAATGCGCCCAGCCTGTGGATAGCGGGTTCATACCTGCGTCATCAGTAATTTCATAGATTGGCGGTGGCATTTTCGCCATCAGACGCGAGGCTTCATCGACACCGGGACGCTACTGGAACGCTTCCTGGCTTGTACACAGTATCCACAGGAACCGGCGTCCGCATGACGAGTTCAACGGGAAGTAATCGGAGGAGTACCATGATTTCCGACCCTAGCGATGCGGCCATCGATCAGATCGTGGCGAGTTGCAATGGCGACCTGCGCGGCGCCCTGAAGGCACTGTTGCTGGTGAATGAGCACCTGGAGGCGGAGCTTCAGCAATTCTATGCTGCCGTAGCCCAGGACACCGCGTCCCGCGGCAAGTTCTTGCACTAGCGTCCTGCGCCGGACCGTATCGCGAGCAAGCATCAGGCTCGTGAGCAACGTGCCCATTCGCGGCCATCGCCCCACCGATCGCGATCAATCGCACGCAATCAGATATCGCGGCCTTCGACCTTTTCGGTCAGCTGCTTGACGATTTGCGGCACCTTCTCGAGGTAGGGATCGACAGCCAGCGCCTTGCGGAAGGCGTCGAGCGCACGCTTGTCGTCGCCCATGTCCTGCATGATCATGCCGACGCCTGCCAGCGCGCCGAAATGGCGGGGTTCACGGGTCAGCACCTGCTGCAGGTCTCCCAGCGAACGAACGTAATCGTTCTTCAAATAGTAGATCGTCGCACGCCGGTTCCAGGCCTCGACATAGTCGGGGCGGAGCTTGATCACCGCGTCCAGCAGCTTCAGCGCGACATCGACATTCTGGGCATCGATCGCCGCCTTGGCGCGCACCATCAACAACGCCGCGGTATCGCTCGGGGTTTGCAGCCACAGCGCCCAGATCCGCGCCTCGACATGGCGGGCGCTGTCCTCGTCGGGCGCGGCCTTCAACGCGCCGAACAGGAAATCCAGCCCGCGGGTGCGGTCGGCCGGCACCTTCGGCAGCTTGGTCGGCGCTTCAGGTAGTTTTTTCTGGGCCTTGGGCGGCGGGACCACCCGCGGATCGTCCTGCGCGACGGCTGGAACAGGCAAAGTCAAAACAGGTCCGGCCAGAAGCGCGGCGATCAGGATCGCCAGCCGGCGGTTGGCGGGCCCCAGGAACTTGAATCCGAGCTTTAATCCCATGGCCGAAGTCTAGACGCACAACGCCGCACTGCAAAGCAGCGCGGCGTCAAAGACCTGTGAAGGAAGGATCGGAATCGGCCGGCGATCCGGGCGGGATCAGCCTTGTCGATCAGATTTGTCGGATCAACCCTGGCGCGCCTTGAAGCGGCGCTGGACCTTGTTGATCACGTAGACGCGGCCCTTGCGACGGACCAATCGGTTGTTGCGATGGCGGCCGCGCAGCGACTTCAGCGAGTTACGGACCTTCATGGGACAATCCTGTTACTTCGAAAGGCCCGTGTTGGAGGCCGTAGCTGATCAATGCCAATAACTGGCAAAATGGGATTTATCCCGACAAGCGGCCTGCCGCCCGGGACGGCCGGGTTCTAAGCCATCGGACCGTTAAATGTCAACCGAGACGGCCGATTTTCAGGCCTATCCTGGCCCGGAACCCGCGGAAGGCACCGCGCCACACCCTTGAGATTATTTCGGAAACGGCGACGGCCACAATTATCCGGGCCATCGAGGCGACCCGCCATCTCCCTTTGACGATGGCGCGGCGGCCGCCGAATCGCGTTTTCGGCCTCTTCGCGCCCGCCCCGACTGGACCACGCGCCGGATTGAGCTCTGCGCACGGCCAGAATCCTTCAACTCCTCGGCGCTTGCGAAAATCGTTATATCATATAATTATTTTCCATCACCAATGAACACGCCGCCGGGGAAGCCGAATGCCCAAGCTCAAACTGCCCGACATCGAAAAGGTCACCGCGATCGACATCCACACCCATGCCGAGGAGCCGTGCGGCATGCATGGCGACGACGGCTATGACGACTTCCAGGCGCAGATGGCCGACTACTTCAAGTCGCCGCACAAGCATCCGCCGACCGTGCCGGAGACCGCGGCCTATTACCGTGCCAAGAACATCGCCGCGGTGATCTTCCCGGTCGACGCCGAGCGCGAGACCGGCTTCCGCCGCTACAACAATTACGAAATGCTCGAGGTCGCCTCCGACCATCTCGACGTGCTGATCCCGTTCGTCTCGATCGATCCGCACAAGGGCAAGCTCGGCGTCCGCGAGGCACGCAAGCTGATCGAGGAATACGGCGTCCGCGGCTTCAAATTCCACCCGACCATGCAGGGCTTCTACGCCAACGACCGCATGGCCTATCCGCTCTATGAAGCCATCAATGACGGCGGCGCGATCGCGCTATTCCACACCGGTCAGACCGGCGTCGGCTCCGGCATGCCGGGCGGCATGGGGATGCGGCTGAAATATTCCAACCCGATGTACATGGACGACGTCGCGGCCGATTTCCCCGACCTCAAGATCATCCTCGCGCATCCCTCCTTCCCCTGGCAGGAAGAGGCGCTGTCGGTCGCGACCCACAAGCCGAACGTCTATATCGACCTCTCCGGCTGGTCGCCGAAATACTTCCCGCCGATCCTGGTGCGCTACATCAACTCGATCCTGCAGGACAAGATGCTGTTCGGCTCGGACTGGCCGGTGATCACGCCGGACCGCTGGCTCGCCGATTTCGCCAAGCTCGACATTCGCGAGGAGATCCGGCCGAAGGTCATGAAGGCCAACGCGCGGAAGATTTTGGGGATCTAGAGCATGATCCGGAAAAGTGCGAAGCGGTTTTCCGAAAAGATCATGCTCAAACAAGGAGATGAGATCATGATGCGATTCCGTGGAAGCGCATCATGATCTAAGGGAGTATCATCGGCGGCAAGCTTCGGAGGTGGTTCATGACGAACTTCACCGGACTTGCCACCCTCACCGCACTCCTGATCGGAAGCGCAGAACTCTGCTGCGCGGCACGCGCCGGGCAGCCGGCCGCGTTCGTCGAATTCGAGAGCCCGCTTGCAAGTGCGCAGCCATTGCAGGGTTATCTGCGAACACCCGATGGACCGGGCCCCTCGCCCGCCGTGGTGCTGCTGCACGGCTGCAGCGGCTTCTTCAAGCAACTCGACGAGCGCTGGGGCAAGCGGCTGGCGGCCTGGGGCTATGTCACGCTCACGGTCGACCGGTTCGGGCCGCGCGGCATCACCAGCGCCTGCACGAGCGGCGCGCCGGCCGCAACCGTCCATGACGCCTATCGTGCGCTGAGCTATCTCGCGCGGCAATCGGCGGTCGATCCCGATCGCGTCGCGGTGGTCGGGTTCTCGCAAGGCGCCTGGCTCGCCCTGCTCTCGGTCGAGCGTGGCGCGATCGAACATAACGCGGCAGAGAAATTCCGCGCGGCCGTCGCGTTCTACCCGCCCTGCCTCAGCATCAAGGGCGACATGACGGTGCCGACGCTGATCATGGTCGGCGAGCTCGACGACTGGACGCCGGCCAAGGAGTGCCGGACCCTGGCCGAAGGCCGCGACGATTACGGCATCTCCCGGCAGAATCGTGCGGGACATCCGATCGAGCTGATCGTCTATCCCGGCGCCTATCACGGTTTCGACGTGCAGCATTACAGCACGCCGGTGCAGATGCTCGGTCATCACCTCGAATTCAACGAGGTAGCCAGGGATCAATCCATCGACGCACTCAGGAAATTCCTGTATGCGACAATCGGCGGGCAAGAGAGATCACAATGACCATCAAGGCAATCGTCTTCGACGCCTACGGCACACTCTACGACGTCCAGTCGGTGGCCGACGTCACCGAGGATGCGTTCCCCGGCTACGGCGACATCATCACGCAGATCTGGCGCATCAAGCAGCTCGAATATAGCTGGCTGCGTTCGCTGATGCGGCGCTACCAGGATTTCGCCGGCGTAACTCGCGACTCCCTCGCCTACACGCTGCGCTGCCTCGGCCTGCAATATGACGCGGCGACCTTCGCTCGCATCATCGACAAGTATCAGCATCTGGCGCTGTATCCGGATGCGGTCGCCGCGCTCGAGGCGATGAAGGACAAGAAGCTCGCGATCCTCTCCAACGGCAGCCCCGACATGCTGAATGCGCTGGTGCGCAATTCGGGGCTCGACCGCGTGCTCGATGCGACCATCAGCGTCGATGCCCACAAGGTGTTCAAGCCGGCGCCCGAAGCCTACACGCTGATCGAGGAGGTGCTGAAAGTACCGCCGGCGGAGGTGCTGTTCATCTCCTCCAATCCGTGGGACGCCTGCGGTGCCAAGTCGTTCGGCCTCAACGTCGCATGGATCGAGCGGGTGACGCCGGAAGCGATGGCGCTGGCCTGCGTCGAAAGCGAGACGGTCGCCCCATTGACGATGTTCAAGGCACTGCGTACCCAGATGGACGAGCTCGGCGTCGTGCCCGATCACCGGATCCACGGTCTCTCCGAACTTCCCGCCCTGGTGTCTGCAAGGTCCTGAACATTATGAGTCTCGACTCCGTCCGCGCCTTCTTCGCCGAGAAGGCGCCCGAAATCTCCGTGATCGAATCCACCACGAGCTCCGCGACCGTCGTGCTGGCGGCGGAGGCCTACGGCGTCGAGCCGGCGCGGATCGCCAAGACGTTGAGCCTGCGGGTCGGCGACCGCGTGGTGCTGATCGTTGCCGCCGGGACGTCGCGGATGGACAACAAGAAGGTCAAGGCGGCGTTCGGCGGCAAGCCGAAGATGCTCGGCCTCGACGAGGTCGCCGACATCACCGGTCACGAGGTCGGCGGCGTCTGCCCGTTCGGGCTGAAGACGCCACTGCCGGTCTATTGCGACGTATCGCTGAAGGCATTCGATGTCGTGGTGCCGGCGGCGGGCTCGACCCACAGCGCGGTCCGCATCACGCCCGACAGGATGGCGGAGCTGACCGCAGCCGAATGGGTCGACGTCTGCGAAGTCAGACCCGAGAATTAGTCCTCATCGTCGAACGGTGGCCGCGATGGCGCCGGCTGCACCGGCTGTGGTGCACGCGGCCGCTGCTGCATCTGCGGCTGCTGCGGCGCACGACCCTGCATTTGCGGCTGTTGGGCCCGGCCTTGTGTCTGCGGCTGTTGCGCGTTCGATTCGAACACGGCACGACAACTGTTGGAAAGTTGCGGCGTGTTCTGCCGCAGGCAAGCCACGATGCGCTGCACGTCGGGCACCTGGTCGCTGCAAAGCCGCCACACGTCCGGTGTGCACGCCATCTGCTGTTCCCAGGTTCCCCGATACTCCTCGGCGACCGCGGCCGTTGCCGTGGCAGCTCCGCCGATCGCTATGGCAAGGCTCAGGACGATCCGCTGCGATCGCATGTCGGGCTCCCGTAGTTCCAGATGTTGGCCCGCGCGCGCAAGTTCCCGCGCCGCGATTTGCTCCAAAGCTGCCCAATGAATGCGGCCAAGGATCGTTCACGCGGACAACTAAAAGTGAAGAGAGTTTGTCCCGGAGGGACCTATTCGACCTTGCCGATCTTTTTCACCGCAGCGATCAACCGCGCGCTGTCGTCTGCAACAAATTTTGAGAACGCCGGCGCGTCCATATAGGCAACCGGACTGCCCGCGGTTTCGAAGGTCTTGATCACCTCCGGCGCCTTCACCGCATCGGCCATCGCCGCGCGCAGCCGGTCCATGATCGGCATCGGCAGCGCGGCTTGCGCGAACAGTCCCGCCCAGATGTAGAACTCGACGTCCTTGTAGCCGAGTTCCTTGAACGTCGGCAGATCGGGGAAGCTTGCGATCCGCTCGGCGCCCCAATTGGCGAGCACGCGCATCTTGCCGTCCTCGACCTGCTGCTTGAGCGTGCCCGGCGCTGACGCCAATGCCTGCACGGTGCCGGAAAGCAGCGCGGTGAGCGCCGGGCCTGCGCCGCGGAACGGCACGTGCAGCAGCTTTATCCCTGCGCTCGCCGCGAACATCTCCATCGCGACATGCAGCGTGCCGTACGGACCGGACGAGCCGTAGGGGATCTGTCCCGGGCGTTTCTTCGCGTCATCGACGAATTCCTGCAGCGATTTCCACGGCGCCGAGGCCGGCACCGCCAGCAGCGTCGGGTCAGCGAGCACGCGTGCGACCGGCGCGAACTGCGACACCTCGTAAGCAACCGGACGATCGAACAGCCGGTCGGCCTCCGGCAGCACCGCGAGCGAGGACAGCGTCATCAGCAGCGTATAGCCGTCTGGCTCGGCGCGCGCGGCCTGTGCATTGCCGATCGATCCGCCTGCTCCGCCGGCGCGATTGTCGACGATCACGGGCTTGCCGAGGATGCGCTCCAGCGCGAGCGCCACCGGCCGTGCCGCAAGGTCGGCCTGGCCGCCGGCCGGAAACGGCACGATCATCGTGATGTTGCGGTTGGGATAGGCGCCTTGCGCAAACGCGGAGTTGGCGAGCGCAGTCTGCGCAAGCGGCAATGCGGCAGCGGCGCGCAGGAGTTCGCGGCGGTTCATCGAGAGTTTCTCCCCAGTCATCCTTCTTGGCGATCGCAGCCGATCGCAATGCCACGGTCATGGCCGCGGCTTGGTCGCATGGTGCAGGAGCGGGACGCGCATCTCAAGCGTCCCGCTGCCGCATCCGGTGCGGACTGACTAACGAAGAAGATCGAGGCCAGCTGGGTCAGGTCCTAGCGGTTGACGGAATTAGGCCAAGTGGCAGTCGCAAAGGCGGTGCGCCCCCTCTCCCGCTTGCGAGGGCTTTGCGCAAAGGCGAATCTGCGATTCTCTAAGACCGATCTGAAGGGGGAGGCGGGGATGGCGTATCGGC
>NZ_JADFUD010000024.1:0-119989 GCF_054820065.1 Bradyrhizobium sp. UFLA06-06 | reverse complement strand
CGCAGGATGTTTTCGATGCTCGCGACCAAGGGCAGCGTGAGGTCGGCGATCTTGCGCGATTTGCGCAGGTTGCGCCCGCGCTGCAGGTTCTCATTGTTGATCAGGGCAATATAGTTCTGGTGCGCACCGAAAAAGCTGAACGTGAAGTTGATCAGCTCGCGCATGGCCGCGATCGGATCGAGGTCGTCGAGCTTGAGTTGCTGTTCGGCCGCGCGGATCTCGGTGTAGACATGCTCGAGCACGGCGAGATAAAGGCCGTTCTTGTCGCCGAAATAGGCGTACAGCAACCGCATGTTGGCTTTGGCGCGCTTTGCGATGGCTTCAACCCGTGCTCCGCCAATGCCGTTGCGGCAGAACTCGAACGTCGCCGCGTGCAAGATCGCTTCCTTCGTCAACGCGGAATCGCGGGCCCGTCTGCCGCGCGTGGCGCTGCGGGCCGGATTGGTCGATGCTGTCGTTTCAGTCACGGGACAAGCTTTTCTCAGGTTGTACGAGCCCAGCGCGGACAATATGTCCCCGCCCATCATGTTCAACGGGATGCGGGGCCCTGCCGCGCCGGCTCGCGGGATTGAGATCGCTATTGCGGTGGCTCGTCAAGGGGTAACCTTCCCGATGTTCCGGTCTCCACATCCACATCAACGCGCCGCCGTCACGATCGTGCCGCCATGCGCGACAAGGCGGCCATTCTTGTAGACGTCGCGCGGCCTGGGCCGGGCCACGACGGCCTCTTGCACGTGCTGCGCGTCGAGCACGACGAAGTCCGCCGCCGCACCCTTGGCCACCCCATAGTCCGGAAGGCCGAGGGCCTGCGCGGCGTTGGTGGTTACCATGTTGAAGGCGGCCGCCAGGTCGGCATCCGTGTTGAAGCCGGAGCGGTAGCCGACGATCATGGCGCGCTCCAGGAGGTCGCCGTCGCCATAGGGCCACCAGGAATCGCGGATGTTGTCATTGCCGGCGAACACATTGACGCCGGCATCGCGCAGCAGCAGCACCGGCGGAAACGCATGCGCTCCGGGCGCGTTGGTCAAAATCGCGACCCCGGCCTCGGCGAGCAGCTGCGCGGTGCGCTGAACGACGTCACGCGGCACCTCGCCGAGCGCATAGGCATGGCTGATCGTGACCTTGCCGCTGAGCCCGAGCGCCTTCGTCCGGCGTGCAATGTTTTCGATCTCGAAGATACCGAGCAAGCCGCCGTCATGCAGGTGAATGTCGATGCCGCCCCCGCGCCGGTCGGCAATGCCGAAGATGACGTCGAGATGCCCGTCGATATCGGCATCGTAACCCGCCGGATCGAGGCCGCCGACCAGGTCCGCGCCGGCGCGAACCGCCTCGTCGAGCAGTCCGGCCACGCCCGGCGACGTCACGATGCCGCTTTGCGGAAAGGCGACGATCTGGACCGACACCTTGTCGCGGTGCGCGTCGCGCGCCGCCATGACCTGTTCGAGATTGCGCAACCCGACCTGAAGGTCGATATCGACGTGGCTGCGCATCTGGGTCGTGCCGTGCGCGACGCAGAGGTCGATCAGCGCCGCCGCCCGCACCGCAATCGGCCTGGCGCCGGCAAGCGCCTCCTTTTCGAACTTGACGCGCTCGCGCACGCTGAAACCGGCGGTGCAGCGGCGGTGGGACTTCCAATCGTCGCCGACGAAGCCCTTGTCGAGGTGGATATGACCATCGACCAGCCCCGGCAACACCAGGCGTCCGGCCAGATCAAGGGTTTCGCCGGCCGCGACCGGCGATTGCGAGTGCGACGCGATCGAGGTGATGCGGCCATCGCGCACGGCGATATCGACGGTGCGCCCATCGACCAGTCGGGCGTTTCGAAACAGCGTGTCGGCAGTGCTCACTGGTCGTCTCCGGTTCGTTGCAACGGCGAGGCAATCGGGTCCCGATTTGTCATGTTGGGACGATGCCGTCGGGTAGCGCGCGCGAGAACGCGGCTATGCCTCCAGCAGTGGTGATCCAGATCTCGTCACGCCGCGCCAGGATTGTCTGCAGGGCGCGGCGCAGCGGACGCAGGCGGTGCGGCTGGCCGACCAGATAGGGGTGCAACGCAATCCCCATGACGAGCGACTGCCTCTTCGATTGTGCCAGCATCTCCTCGAACGTGTCGGTGATCATGGTGGCGAACTGCTCGCCGGAGTCCTTGCGACCGACGATCGAGGGGATATCGTTCAACTCCTGCGGATAGGGCACTGAAAGGATGCGGCCGCCGTTCCGCGTCGAGAACCACACCGGCTGATCGTCCATGCACCAGTCGAGCAGGTACTCGTAGCCTGCTTCGGCCAGCAGGTCGGGTGTGACCTGTGATTGCGAAATCCAGGGTCCTAGCCAGCCGCGCGGCGGCCGTCCTTCGGCGCGCGCGATGACATCGGTCGCCTCCGCAATCAATTGACGCTCCTGGTCGGGCGCAAGCACACCCTGGCGCTCGGAATTGGTGCGGCCGTGACCGACAATTTCGTCGCCGCGGGCGCGAAATGCCTCCATGACTTCAGGGCAGTAGTAATAGATGCCGCTGTTTGCGAGCACCGACAGCGGCAGCTCCAGCTCGTCGAACAGCTCGATCAGGCGCCACACGCCGACACGGTTGCCATAGTCGCGCCAGGCGTAGTTGAGGACGTCCGGATGCGGACCGCCGGGGCAGAGCTCGGCACCGAGCCCGTCGCCGAACGCGAAATGCTCGAGGTTGAGACCGACATAGACGGCAAGCCGCCGCCCTTGCGGCCAATTGAAATCCGGGCGTTGTCCGATCGCGCTGTAGCGATAGCGTCCGTGAGCGGCGAGGGTCGGTCCGACAGAATCCGAGCGCAGCACCGCTTCCCCGCGCGACAGGCGGTCGCCATCTTCCGCGATCGAGATAAACACGTCGCGGGCCTCGACATTCCTTGGGTCCATCGGAATTTTCTCCGCGCGGCTGATCGCTCGCTTGACATCGGAATATTTTTGAAGAAAGTTTTTACTTCCGTCAAGCCCGCGCATAAGCGGCAGCGGAGGAACTGGCGGCTTCGATACCGAGGCCGCCATTAGCGGAGGAACACCGAAGATGAACTTCAGGAGCATAGTTTCGTCCGGACCTGCGCGTCGTTGGCCGGTTTGGCACGCCGCAGCGACGATCCTGCTGGCCGCGTTGCCGTTCACGTCTGGCACGCGCGCGGCCGAACCGATCAAGATCGGCCTGGTGACCGCCCTGTCGGGGCAGTCGGCGCGCGCCGGCGAGGCGCTGACCCGCGGAGCGACGATCGCCATCGAGGAAATCAATGCGAAGGGCGGCGTGCTTGGACGTCCGCTCGAGCTCGTCCGCCGCGACGACGAGAGCAATCCGGCGAAAGGGCTGATCGCCGCGCGCGAGTTGATTCAGCGCGAGAAGGTCGCGGTTCTGGTCGGCGGCCTCGACACGCCGGTCGAGCTTGCCATCGTGCCGTTCGTCAACAACGTCAAGGTGCCGTTCGTCGTGCCGTGGGCCGCCGGGACCAACATCACGCGGAACGGCGCGCCGTCCAACTACGTGTTCCGCGTCTCGGCCATGGACGATGAGGTCGACAAGGCGATCGTCCAGTTCTCGCGCAAGACCTACAATGCGAAAAAGCCCGGGCTCATCCTGGTCAACAATCCCTGGGGCGAGTCGAACGAGCATGGCCTGAAGGCGGCGTTGAAGGCCGCAGGAATTGAGCCTGCCGGCGTCGAGAAGTTCGAAGGCAACGACGTCGATGTCGTTTCCCAGCTGTCGCGGCTGAAGCAGGCGGGCGCCGATACGCTCTACCTGGTCGGCAATGTCGGACCGTCCTCCCAGGTGGTGAAATCGCTCGACCGCATGGGCTGGGCGCCACCGATCGTTTCGCATTGGGGGCCGGCCGGCGGCCGCTTCACCGAGCTCGCCGGGCCGAGCGCGGAGAACGTGATTTTCGTCCAGACCTACAGCTTCTTCGGGAACCTGTCGCCGGTCGGCAAGCGGGTGATGTCGGCCCTGCAGGCGAAGTATTCAGACATCAAGGGTCCCGCGGACGTGACGCCGGCAGTTGGCGTCGCCAACGCCTACGATTCCATCCTGGTCATTGCGCGAGCAATCGAAAAGGCCGGTGGCACCGAACCGACCGCCGTCCGTGACGGTTTCTACGCCATCGACCGCGTGGACGGCTTGATCAAGACCTATGAGAAGCCGTTCGCGCAGGACAAGCACGATGCGCTGACGGCGGGGGACTACATCTGGGCGCGGTTCGAGGACAACCACATCATGCCGTTCGCGCGGAACTGACCGCGCGAGATCGTCCGACAAACAAGCAGGGTAGTCATCGATGTCATTTCTTCCAGCGGTGATAACAGGACTGGCGCTCGGGAGCATGTACGGGCTGCTTGCGCTTGGCTTCCACGTCACCTACGCCGTCTCCGGCACGGTCAATTTCTCCCAGGGCAGCTCGATGACCCTGGGAGCCGTTGCCGGATACTTCTTCCTCGTGCTGTGGGGATGGCCGGCCGCGGCCGGCATTCCCGCCGTTCTGCTCGTCTGCGCGCTCTATGGCCTGCTGATTGAGCGCTTTGCCGTCCGGCCGTTCGTGCAGCGCGGCTCCGACAACTGGCTGATGGCAACCGTTGCGGTCGGCATCATCGTCGACAACCTGATGATGTTCGTCTTCGGCAAGGAGCCGCGCAGCTTTCCGTCCGTCCTGGCGGCCAAGCCGATCCAGATCGTCGAGGGCGCGGGGGTCTATCCGTTGCAACTCCTGATTCCCGTGGTCGGATTGCTGCTCGCGCTGGCACTTCATCTGCTCAGTCGCCGGACGCGTCACGGCGTCGCCATGCTCGCGGTGGTCCAGAACCCGAACGCCGCCCGGCTGATGGGCATCAACGTCAGCGGCGCCATCGCGGCAAGCTACGCGGTCTCGGCGATGCTGGCCGGGGTTGCGGCGCTGCTGATCGCGCCCCTGTTCAACGTGTCCTCCGAAATGGGCACGCTGTTCGGCATCAAGGCCTTCGCGGCGGCGATCATCGGCGGCCTCGGCAGCGCCTGGGGCGTGATGCTGGCCGGGCTCTGTCTCGGCCTGATCGAGGTGTTCGCGACCAATTACCTGGGATCGGTCTACACCCAGATCATCACATTCGCCTCGGTGATCGCGATCCTTGTCGTCCTCCCCCACGGGCTGCTCGGCCGAGCCGGAGTGAAAAAGGTATGACCTCTCGCGTCTCTATTCTCGCCGCCGTCGCGGTACTCACGGCCGCTATCCTCTATGCCGCCGTTGCCGACAGCTACGGCGTGTTCCTGGTCGCGACCATCTCGCTGACGGCGATCGCCTGTATCGGCCTCAACGTGCTGCTCGGTTTGGCGGGGCAGATCTCGCTGGGCCACATCGGCTTCATGGCGATCGGGGCCTATACGACCGTGCTCCTGATGGAGAAGGCGGGGTGGCCCTATCTGGCGGCGACGGCTGCCGCGATTGCCCTCGTCAGCGTCGTCGGTGGTCTGCTCGCCATGCCGGCCTTGCGCGTGCGAGGTCCATATCTCGCGATGGTGACGATCGCCTTCGGCTTCATCGTCGAGCACGGCACGATCGAGTGGCGCGACCTCACGGGCGGCGGCAACGGCCTGATTTTGACCGCGCCGCCGGAAGTGTTCGGCTTTCCGCTGTCGGAGCGGCATTTGGCGATCGCTGGCATCGTGCTGGTGTTCGCCGGCCTCATCCTGTTCGAGCGCTTGAAGCGGAGCGGCTGGGGCTACGCCATGCGTGCCGCCCGCGACACCGAGGTTGCGACGCGCTCGATCGGCATTGATCTCGTGCGGGTCCGCACCGTGGCGTTCATCATCTCGGCCGCAGCGATGGCGTTGGCGGGGGCGCTGTTTGCGCCCCTCCAGGGCTATATCAGTCCGAGTTCGTTCCCCTTTCTGCAATCGATCCTGCTGCTGTTCGGCGTCATGGTCGGCGGCGCCGGCTCGGCGCTGGGGCCGGTGATCGGGGCGGCGCTCGTCGTGCTGCTGCCGGAAATGCTGTCTGACCTCGCGGAGTATCGTCTGCTTGCCTTCGGCGTGCTGCTTTTCGCCGTGCTGCGGCTCGCGCCCTCTGGCATCATGGGGCTGATCGAGCAATTTGCGGCAAGGTTCCTGCCGACGGGATCGAAGGCCGATACGGGCGCAATGGGCGTCCAGCCGGTCGCCGACCTCGGCATCGGGACCAGCAGCGCGTCGCGTCTTGACGTCACAAATCTCTCGATCTCGTTCGGCGGTGTCCGCGCCGTGCAGGACGTCTCGTTTACCGCCGAACCCGGCACGGTGACCAGCGTCATCGGCCCCAATGGTGCGGGCAAAACCAGCGCGCTGAATCTGCTTTGCGGCTTCTACCGTCCGAAATCCGGCACCGTGAAGCTTGGCGACCGCGACGTCACCGGTTTGCCGTCGCACCGGCTTGCGCGTGTCGGAGTGGCACGAACGTTCCAGACGACGCAGCTATTCGGCTCGCTCTCGATCATCGAGAACGTCCTGCTGGCGGCGACGGCGGGCAAGCTCGGCAACATCGTGTCGGCGCTGCACAATGACGCGCAGGAGCGCCTTGCACGGTCGCTGTTGCGCTTTGCCGGTGTCGACGGCGATTTGAGCAGACGCGCGGACTCGCTGCCCCATGGCGAAAAGCGACTGGTCGAGATCGCGAGGGCGCTCGCGCTGCGCCCGAAGATCCTGCTGCTCGACGAGCCGGCCGCGGGTCTTTCGAAGGGTGACAAGCAGCGGCTGACGGTCCTGCTCCGTCGCATCGCGGAGACCGGGATCGCGGTCATCATTGTCGAGCACGACATGCCGATGATCATGTCGCTGAGCGACCTCATCGTCGTTCTCGATGGCGGCAAGCGCATCGCGATCGGCGATGCGGCGGCGATCCGTAACGATCCGCTGGTCCGCAAGGCCTATCTCGGCGACGCGCCGTCGGGTGAGCGGCGCCGCGCGCCGCGCCCGGCGAAACAAGGCACGGCGCTCGAAGTCCGCACGCTCGATGCCTTCTATGGCCTGTCGCGGGCGCTCGGTGGGGTCGACCTTGCCGTCGCCCCCGGCGAGGCCATCGCCGTACTCGGTGCCAACGGAGCAGGGAAAACCACCCTGATGCGCTCGATTGCCGGCCTCGAACCACCGCGGTCGGTCGGAGAGATTCGGCTGTCCGGCGCCCGCGTCGACAAGATGCCGGCGCATATCCGCGCCAGGGCAGGCATCGTGCTGGTGCCCGAAGGACGGCAGGTGTTTCCCGAGCTGACGGTGCGGCAGAACTTGCAGCTCGGCGCTTTCGCACGCAAGGGCCTCGATCTCGACGCGGAGATCGACGCGATGTTTGCCCGCTTTCCGCGCCTGAAGGAGCGCATCAACCATCGCGCGGGCCTTTTGTCGGGCGGCGAGCAGCAGATGCTCGCGGTCGCGCGTGGGCTCCTGACCGCTCCCAAGGTCTTCATGCTTGACGAGCCGTCGCTTGGACTGGCGCCCCTTGTCGTCGACGAGTTGTTCGCTTCGTTCGAGCAGCTTCGCGTCGAGGGGATGACCTTGATCGTGGTCGACCAGATGGCCGGGCAAGCCCTTGCGCTTGCCGACAGGGCCTATCTGCTCGAGACCGGCGCCATCTTGAAGAGCGGCGCCGCCGAAATCATCGCGGAAGATCCCTCGCTTGAAGCCGCCTATCTCGGCGGAGAGGCCCACGGGAGTAGTATGCCGCGAACCGCAGTGCTCGCGTCCTGACGCCATGGTTGCGCAGCGGGAGATCGGTGTGATGCGGCCAGGCAATACGGTTCGTGACCTGCCCGGCGCGCCCGTGTCTGAACGATACGACGGCGGTGCCGTGATTGAGGTCGGCGTGCTGGCGCGCCGCGCGCTGCGCAGCGGACGGCGCGGCCGCATTGCGGCGGTGTTCGAGCGCAGCCTTTATGCGGTGCTCGACGATCGCTGGATCTGCATCGGTGTCACAGACCTCGGCTCCGGCCCGCTGCATCTTCTGTGCACCGGGATCGAACCACGGCTGCTCATTCCCGGACAAGAGGTTGCGATCGTCGACACGATGCTGCTCGTCGACGGTATGCGGTTTGCCGGTTTCGAGACGGCTTCCGTATGGGCGCCGCCGCCGTCGCCGGAATGGACGCTCGACAGTTTGCGGGCAGGGCTTGCGATGGTCGATCAGGTATGGCGTCGCTTGCCGGTCGAGCAGGGGCTCGCCGCGTCGGGTGGCGTGCAACCGCCTGCAAGGCCGTCTCGCGTGCTCGCTGCCGCGGCGCCGGGGCTCGCCGCGCTTAGGCGATTGATCGAGGCCGGGCTTCGCGGAGAGCGATGTGTACCGCGTGACTACCCGGAGATCGTCGAATTGATCGGCCTTGGTCCCGGGCTCACGCCATCTGGCGACGACTTGATCGGCGGCGCGCTGGTCGCGCTCGCCGCCCTCGGCCGTCTCGCGACGCGCGATGCGCTGTGGAAGACCTGTCGCGCGCATCTCGGCCGGACCAATGAGATCAGTGCTGCCCACCTGCACAGTGCCGTGCTCGGCTTCGCGGCGGCGGCGCTGCATGAAGCCATCGACGCGACGATTGGCGGACGGGTGGATCGTATCAAGTCCGCGGTCGCGTCGCTGTCGCGGATCGGGCAAAGCTCTGGACTGGATGCGTTTGCAGGTGCGCTGATGGTGTTGCGCGCGATCGAGTGCCGGCTGCTCAACGACAGCGCGCTGCATCATGCCGGCCTCGCCGGCAACGGCCCGCCGACGCGATCAATCGCAGGGGCCTAAACGATCATGCGACGCAACGGGAATTCGGACGAAAGGTTGCGTGTGTTTGACAAAGTAAAAACTTTCTTACTAAAATCGATGCATCGGATCTCGGGAGGCCGCGAGTGGTGACCAAGCAGGAAGATACGCCGAGCGGGCGTCTGTTGATGAGCAAGCCGAGCGTGGTGAACGTCGGGCTGGCAGGCTTTGTGAAGGACTTGCAGGATTGCGATATCGAGGTCGTGCAGGTCGATTGGACGCCGCCCGCCGATGGCGATCCCGAAATGGCAGCACTGCTCGCCAAGCTCGGTACGTGAGAGAGCGGCCATGAAGCTGATCGAAGACGCCAACAAGCAGGCGCTGGCACGCATCCTCGAGGGTGAGCCCAGGCTGGTCGATATCGTTCCGGCGCGCGATGTGCTGGAAGGGTTGAAGGAACGCATGATCCTTCATGCCGGGCCGCCGATCACGTGGGACCGAATGTGCGGTCCGATGCGTGGCGCGGTGGCAGGCGCCATCGTGTTCGAAGGCTGGGCTCCGGACCTAGAAGCCGCCTTCGAACTCGCGGCCGGCGGCGGCGTCGCATTCCACCCCAACCATCATTTCGGCGCGGTCGGTCCGATGACCGGCATGACCACGGTCTCCATGCAGGTGTTCGTCGTCGAAAACGCCAAATACGGCAACCGCGCCTACTGCGCCATCAACGAGGGCCTCGGCAAGGTCATGCGCTTCGGCGGCAATGACGATAGCGTGCTGGCGCGCCTCGGCTGGCTGCGTGACGTATTCGGGCCGGTGCTGGCCAGGGCGATCCGCGCGCATGGCGGGATCGACCTGAAGGCGATCATCGCGCGCGGGCTCTCGATGGGCGATGAAATGCACCAGCGCAATCTGGCCTGCTCCAGCGTGTTCCTGCGCGAGATCGGGTCGGCGCTGGCGCGCACCTCGAACGACAACGAAGTGCTCGCAAGCTGCATTGGCTTCATCGCGCAGAACGATCAGTTCTTTCTCAACATCGCGATGGCGATGGGCAAGGCGCTGACCGATCCCGCCAACGGCATTCGCGGTTCGACCGTGGTGACCGCGATGTGCCGCAACGGAACCGATTTCGGGGTCCGCGTCAGCGGATTGGGCGATCGCTGGTTCACGGCGCCGGTGGAGATGCCGGAAGGGCTCTATTTCCCGGGCTATTCGCGCAAGGATGCCAATCCCGACATGGGCGACTCCGCGATCGTCGAGACGGTCGGGCTTGGTGGCTTCGCGATGGCGGCAGCTCCGGCGGTTGCCGGCTTCATCGGCGCCGGGGCGCCGTCGTCGGCCGGCAATTTCACGCGGGCAATGAGCGAAATCACTGTCGGGCAGAATCCGGAATGGACGATCCCCGCGCTCGATTTTGCCGGCGTGCCGACCGGCATCGACGTTCGCCTGGTGGTGGAGACCGGCCTCGCACCGGTCATCAACACCGGCATCGCGCATCGCGAGCCCGGCATCGGCCAGGTCGGCGCCGGCGTGGTGCGGGCGCCGATGGCCTGCTTCCGGCAGGCCGTCCTCGCCATTGCGGAAGATCTGGGGGTGTCATGAGCGCGTATGTCCTGAACGAAATTCGCAAGGGCTTCTATCTCGACTCGGTGGCGTTGATGCGGTTGTCGCGCGAGGTCGCGTCGGCGGCGGGCGTCGTCGAAGCCGCGCTGATGATGGGCACGCCGTCCAACCAGGCGATCTTGCGCAACGCCGGATTGCTCGATGGCGAGGTGATCGCGCAGGGCAATGATCTGATCCTCGCGATCAAGGCCGACAGCGAAGCGGCGGCACGCGCTGCGCTTGCCGAAGCGCAAAAGGCGCTTGACCGCCCCAAGAGGAGCAGCAGCGGCGAAGCGGCGTGGCGGCCGCGCAGCATTGCCGCGGCCGTCAAGGCGGCACCCGCCGGCAACCTCGCCCTGATCTCCGTTCCCGGCGAGTTCGCCGCGGCGGAAGCGCGCAAGGCGCTGAACCGCGGACTTCATGTCCTGATGTTCAGCGACAATGTCTCGATCGCGGATGAATTGTCGCTGAAGCAGCAGGCGCGCGAAGCGGGCCTCTTGATGATGGGACCGGACTGCGGCACGGCGGTCATCGGCGGCGCGCCGCTCGCCTTCGCCAACCGGCTGAAGCGCGGCAGGATCGGGATCATCGGCGCATCCGGGACCGGGACGCAGGAGGTGTCGTGCCTGCTGTCCGAGGCGGGCGAAGGCATTTCCCACGCCATCGGCGTCGGCGGACGGGATTTGAAGAAGGAGATCGGCGGCATCACGACATTGATGGCGATCGACGCCCTTGATGCCGATCCCGAGACCGATCGCGTCGTGCTCATTTCCAAGCCGCCGCACCCGGACGTCGCCAGGGCCGTGCTCGGCCGGATCGGAAACAGCTCGAAGCCCTACACGGTGTGCTTCATCGGCGCCGCCTCGGCGGATCTGCCGCCAAATGCACGCTTTGCCGGTACGTTGAGGGAAGCGGCCGAGAAAACCCTCGGCAACGGCCGGAGCATTGGCGGCAAGTTCGACGCTGCCGCCGTGGCTGCGCGTTTGCCGCAGCGACGCAAGGCGGCGCAGCGCATCGAGGGCCTGTTCGCCGGCGGCACGCTCTGTGCCGAGGCGCAGGTGATCCTTGCCGCGGGCGGCCGCAAGGTGGCATCGAATGCCGCCATTCCCGGCGTCCCGCATTTCGGCGAGCCGGAGGCGCAGGGGAGGGACCGCATCGTCGACCTCGGCGCCGACGAATATACCCAGGGCCGGCCGCATCCGATGATCGATCCCTCAGTGCGCGACGATGCCTTGCGGGCGGCGCTGGTCGATCCCGCGGTCGCCGTCATTCTGCTCGATCTCGTGATCGGATACGGCGCACATGACAATCCGGCAGCGCATCTTGCGGCCGTCATGGCGGGCCGCGCGGATGACGCGCCGGTTCTGGTTGCATCGGTGACGGGGACCGAACTCGATCGCCAGGTGCGTTCGGCTCAGATCAGGCTGCTCGAGGACGCCGGCATCGTGGTGGCGCCGTCGAATGCCCAGGCCTGTGATCTCGCTCTCGCTCTTTCCGTCAACGACGTCAGGATGCCGCGCTATGCGAACACTCAATGAGGTCCCGCGCCGTCTCGTGATCGCGATCGGCGGCAATGCCGTCCACCCCGAAGACATCAGCGGCACCTCGGACGAGCAGAAGGCCGTCGCCCAGCAAACGGCCGAGGCGCTGCTGCCGCTGGCCGAGCTCGACAACGAGCTGGTGATCACCCACGGCAACGGACCGGTGGTGGGCAAGATCATGATGCGCCAGATGCTGACGATGAGCCGGATTCCGCCGATGTCGATGGACATCTGCGTCGCGCACAGCCAGGGCGGCATCGGCTATCTTCTGATGCAGGCGATCGAGAACGTCTTGCGCGCGCATGGCAACGGCCGGCACGTCGCTAGCTTGCTGACCCAGGTCGAGGTCGACGCCAACGATCCCGCCTTCGCCAATCCGACCAAGTTCGTCGGACCGTTTTTCACCGAGCAGGAAGCCCAGCGCATCAGCGCCGAGTTGAACTGGAAAATGCGCGAGGACTCCGGACGTGGCTGGCGCCATGTCGTGCCGTCTCCGAAGCCGAAACATGTCTGCGACATTTCGCTGGTCGACGCATTGGTCAAACGCGGCACCATCGTCATCGCAGGTGGCGGCGGCGGTATGCCCGTGATCCGCGACGAACGGGGCGTGCGCACCGGCGTGCCGGCAGTGATCGACAAGGACCTGACCTCGGCCCATATCGCCAACGTGCTTGGCATCGAGGAGCTGCTGATCCTTACCGCGGTGCCCCGCGTCGCGATCAATTTCGGCAAGCCCGACAAGAGGGAGCTGGATCAGGTCAGCCTGGCGCAGACCAAGGCCTATCACCGCGAGGGCCATTTTCCGCCGGGAAGCATGGGGCCCAAGGTCGATGCCGCCATCCGCTTTCTCGAGGGTGGTGGAAAGCGAGCGATCATCAGCCATCTCAATTGCGCAATGGCCGCGCTGACCGGCGAGACCGGGACGCACATTGTTCCCTAGCGCTCGTCAAATGCGATGGCGGCGCCATTGAAGATGGCCGCCGGGATCAGCTCGGCGGGATACCGATGTCGGTCGGCCGCGGCCACAGGTTCGGATCCGTGCCGTTCCGCTCGGGCTGCCTGCGCGTCTATTTCAGCAACGCCGCGACGTTGTCCTTCGTCACAACGTCGAGACCGGGCATCGATCGGACGGGCGAAATGATCCGCTTTGTCGTCAAAGCGGATCTCGCCGTGACTTGGCGGGAAGTTGCCGGCAATGATCTTGACGAGAGTCGACTTGCCGGCGCCGTTGTCGCCCATCAGGCCGACCACCTCGCCGGGCGACACGCGGAGGTCGACGCCATGCAACGCGCGAATGGCGCCGAACTCCTTGCCGATGCCCTTCAACTCCAGGACTGCTAGCCCGGCGTCGTGAGGGGTTATCATGGCTGGCTTCGCTCAGGCATGCTGGCCACCTCCGCTCAGAAGTGCACCAGCGTGCGCAGACCGAGAATCCAGGCGTTGTCGGTCTTCACGCCGGCGGCATTGTACCCGCGCCCGCCAGGATGCATCACATACTGGGCGTCGAACTTCAGGTTCATCCAGCCCGTCGCCTGCCACCCGTACCAGGCTTCGATCGGAACCTCGTTTCCTCCGGCGTTGGGCGTGAGCGCAGCCGTATTGACATGGGTCGTGCCGACCGCAAAGCCGACTTCGTCCTCGGGGCGCGAGGCGAACGTTCCGGTGTGTCTCAAGCCGAAGGCGATCTGATAATCCTGATACGACGTGCGGTGGTCGGCGACGGTCGTATTGAGGAAGGTGTACCAGCCCTGCGCCTTGGGACCTTCAACCGTCAGCCGCTGCAGGATCGATTCATAGACGCCATAACGGCCGCGCGAATCTCCGAGATTCTGGTCCGAGACACCGCCGGTGCCCGGCGAGATCGCAATGATCCCCGGCAGGCCGCCATCAATTGTCGATGCGCTGTCATACCAGCCGCCAAATCTCCAGGTCCCGTTCAACGGACCGCTCGGCGCCCAGACGACCTCGACCGGCACCAGCACGCCCGAGGCCGGGCTCGAGCCGGGGACACCGGGCAAGAAGTAAGTCGCGGAGTCCGATGTTGTCAGGTAGTTCGGATTGGCGTCGTAGACGCCGACCGAGAGCTGCCATTCCTTGGCGAAGTTGTAGTGCACCACACCGGCCCATTGGCTCACCGGCCAGTTGTAGATGTAGCCGCCCTGGATGTTGCCCGGCTGGCCGCCGCAGAAGGTCAGGTTGATGAACTCGCAGAGACCAAAGAAGAAGTCGGAGCCGACCGGAAGACGGCCGCCCTTGAGCTCAAGGCGATCATCGAACAGCTTCTGCGAATAATAGAGTTCTGTCAGGCGGAGAATACTGCCGCGGCCGAACACTTCGTTGGTCAGTTGCAGAGCCGGAATTCCCGCCTCGTCATTCAGGTTGCGGCCGAAGCGGTCGACCAGCGTGAGGCCGACCGTGCCGCCCTGGATGCCGGCAAGCTTCGCCATATCGAACTTGGCTTGAAAGAACAGCTGTCCGGCTTGGGTCGCGGTGTTCCTGTTGCCGCCCGACAAGTTGCCTACGGCTTCGTCGCCCAGCGTCAGGGCCAGCGAGATACCTCGCTCCTTTAGCTGCGTCCTGCCGAGATCGCCGAACAGATATGGCCTTGTCCAGAAATCATCGGTCTCCGTGTAAGGCACCGGCGGCGCCTTCGTCATGAGATCGGCCGCATGCGCGCCGCCGCTGAACAGAGATAACAACGCGATCCCCACGCCGCACGCCCGCGCGGTGTTTACAGACCTAAGTGACATTTTCTGCACTCCCAGCGTCCCCGGCTTTGTCTATTTTTGTGCCACGTTCCCGCCCAAAGCCCTTCAGCGTGAAACGTGGTAGTTTCAAAACATCTGTTCATCAACCAGAGATAGAGTCCGCGCGCACGCCAAAGCTCTTCAAGACGGCGGCGAGGGTCTGCCTGCGGCTCAGCTGGGCCAGCCCACGCCAGTTTGGATACGAGCGCCGTGAGCTTGATCGATCTTGCGCATCGAACTCCTCCCCTCGTTCCTCTACTCAAATCACCGCGACCATATTCCCGGTCCGGGTGCTTCCTTTTTCAAGTTGTCATGCCTGATCGCCCGTCGTCGGCAACGCAGTCGCGCGATGCGGAGCTGCGCCTTGCAGAATTGTACCTTCCTTCGATCTTGGCGCCGTGCGGGCGAGGCCAGCCAGCGCGGCCTTGCGCCGTCGACGGGCCTGCAATTGCTGATCCGCCAGCACGCCGATCAGGATCACGGTTCCCATCACCGCGAAGTTCAGCGAATTGGGAATGCCCAGGATGTTCACGAGGTTCTGCAGCACCTGCAGCAACGCGGTCCCCAGCACGATACCGAGAATGGAGCCCTCGCCGCCGCGCAGGCTGCAGCCACCGAGGACGGCCGCCGCAATCGCATAGAGTTCGTAGAAGTTGCCGAACGAACTCGGAGAGACCGAGTTGGTGTAGAAGACGAACATCACGGTCGAGACGCCGGCGAGCCCGCCGCTGATGACATAGGCGGTGGCGATCACGAGGTTGGTGTTGATGCCGGAGAAGCGCGCCGCTTCCTCGTTCTTGCCCACGGCATAAAGCCAGCGCCCGTAGACCGAGCGGTGCAGTAGCACGCCGAGGATCAGCGCAAGGATGATCAGGAAGATGAAGGTGTTCGGGATGCCCGCAATATTACCGGAGGCGATGCCGCTCAGCGTGCTTGCCTCGTCACCGTAGCCGAAGCCGCGCGTCGAATCGCTGGTGTAGTAGCGCGCGGCGCCGCGATAGATCAGCAACCCGCACAGCGTCACGATGAAGGGCTGCATTTTCAGACGCGTTATCAGGAAGCCCTGGATGCCGCCCAGCGCAAGCCCGCCCATCAGGACCAGCAGCAGCGCCAAAGGCCAGGGCACCTGATACGTCGTCAGCAGGTCGATAAAGATGACGCCAAGCAGCGCGAACATCGAGCCGAGCGAAAGATCGATTCCTCCGGTGATGATGACGAGGCCTTCACCCAGCGCAAACACACCGAACAGTCCGATCAGATTGGCCATGTTCAGCAGGTTCACGAACGACAGGAAGGCCGGATTGATCGCGCCCGTGATGGCGGAGATCACCGCCAGCAGCAAGAACAAGCCGAGTTCCTTCTTCATCATGGCGCAGCGGTCTCCATGGTTTCGAGCGCTTGGCCGACCGCCAGCCTCAACACGTTGTATTCGCTGAACTGGTCGCGCTCGAGCACGCCGCTGACACTGCCTTCATGCATCACCGCCACCCGGTCGGAGACGCCGATCACTTCCTCCATGTCCGAGGAGATCATCACGATCGCGACGCCCTGGTCGGCGAGGCTGCGCATCAGCGCGTAGATCTCGCTCTTGGCGCCGACATCGATGCCGCGGGTCGGCTCGTCGAAGAACATCACGCGCGGCTGCATGGAGAGCCACTTGCCCAGCACCACCTTTTGCTGGTTGCCGCCGGACAGCGTCACGGCCTCGATGTCGATGCTCGGCGCCTTGATGGACAGCCGCCTGGCCTGGTCTTTGGCGATTCTGCGCTCGGCCGCGCCGTTGACCAGCCACATCCGCGCATGATCCAGCAGGCTCGCGAGCGTCACGTTCTCCCTGATCGGCAGTTCCAGCACCAGGCCGGATTTCTTGCGATCCTCCGGCACCAGGTAGATTCCTTGCCTGATCGCATCACGCGGCGAGGCGACGCCGACCGGGGCGTTGTCGATCCTGATCTCGCCACCGAGCAGCGGATCAACGCCGAACACCGCACGAGCAAGGGAGGTGCGGCCGGCGCCGACGAGCCCGGCGAGGCCGAGGATCTCGCCGCGCCGCACCGACAGATCGATCGGCCGGTCGGGAAAGGCCGTGGTCACGACGCCGGCGATATCGCAGCCGCCGGGCTGCGGCGCGCATGCCGGCGGCGTATACAGCGCCTTCAGGTCGCGGCCGATCATCAGCCGGATCATGGCGGCGTGGCTGAGCTCGTCGCGCGCCAATTCCCCCACGGTGCGTCCGTCGCGCAAGACCACGACGCGATCGGCGCAGCTCATGATCTCGCCCAGCCGGTGAGAGATGTAGATCACCGAGATGCCGTGCGCCTTCAGGTCGGCGATCACCTCGAGCAGCCGCTCGGTCTCCGAAATCGTCAGGCTGGAGGTCGGCTCGTCCATGATGATGACGCGGGCGTCGATCGAGAGCGCCTTGGCGATCTCCACCATCTGGCGCTCCGCGATCGACAAATTCTCGACCAGCGTTCCCGGCGTGAAATCGGCGCCCAGTCGTTCCAGCAGCGGCATCACGCGGGCATGCATCTGCGCATTGTCAACCAGCTTCAGCGGGCCGCCGGCCAGCTTCTCGCGCCCGATGAAGACATTGGCGGCGACATCGAGATTCTCGAACAGGTTCAGCTCCTGGTGCACGAAGGCGATGCCGCATCGCGTCGCCTCGGTCACCGTCATCCGGGGGTGCTCGGTGCTGTCGATGCGGATCACGCCGGCGCTCGGCGCAATCACGCCGGCGAGCACGCGCATCAGCGTCGATTTGCCGGCGCCGTTCTCGCCGATCAGGCCCAGCACCTCGCCGCGATTGACGCGCAAATTGACGTCGTCGAGCGCCCTGACGCCGGGATAGGTCTTGCTGATTCCGCTGAGCTCCAGTAGCGTTTCCGCCATTCGGCATGTCCTCCTGCACAACGCCCGGCGGCCTGTGGCGGCCGGGCGTTGAAGCCGACTGAAGTTACTTCTTGAGCAGTTCCTTCAGATGTGCGGCGAACTCCGCGACGTTGGTTTTGCTGATCACCTTGGTCGGCACGATCAGCTTGCTGTCCTTCGGAATCCAGGACTTGTCGCCGTTCAGCGTCTTGATGATGTTGGTGGCGGAGAGATAGCCGAACTCGTAGGGCTGCTGCACGACCGTGGATTCGATCGTGCCGTCGGAAATCCCGCGCAGCGTCCGCTGATCCTCGTCGAAGCCGACGATCTTCACCTTGCCGGCCTTGCCTGCGGCCTTCACCGCGTCATAGATCAGCGGCGTCTCGTAGCTCCACAGGCCGGACAGCAGCGCGATGTCGGGATATTTGACGAGCACGTTCTCCATGTTCGCCTTGGCCTTGGCGAAGTCCACCTGGTCGGTGAACACGTCGACCAGGTCGACCTTGGTGCCGGCGATCGCTTCCTTGATGCCCTGCACCCGCTCGCGGGCGTTGTCGGCGTCCATCGTTCCGACGAACAGCGCGATCTTGCCGCCGTTCGGCAGCGCCTTCTTGATCTCCTCGCCGGCCTGCCGCCCTGCCGCGACGTTGTCGGTGCCGATATAGGCGAGGCGATTGCTCTGCGGCGCGTCGCTGTCCGTGGTGATCAGCACGGTCTTGGCCGCAACCTTGTTGAGCTCTTCGGTTGCATGCGGTGCATCGTCGACCGAGATCGAGATGCCAGCGACGCCGCGCACCAGCAGATCGTCCAGTTCGCGCCGCTGGCCGGCCGCCGTCCCTTCATTGGTGACGATCAATTCGATATTGTAGTCCGGGTGCTCCTTCTGCGCCTTCTCAAGCCCACGGCCCGCGATGGTCCAGAAGTCGGCCGCGACATTAGTCACCAGCGCGATGGTCTTTTTCTGCTGTGCCTGTGCTACCCCCGTCGCCATCGCGAGCGCGGCAGCGCCCGCCAAGAGCGGCACGATCAATTCTCTCGTTGAGACCTTCATATGCACCTCCCTGTCGACACCCCCGGTGAGGGGATTTCACGCCCGGCGCTTTTCACGCCTTATTTTATTCACGTAACTAATAAATTAGCGCGACAAAATGTCCAGTCAAGGATGTTCATGCCGGCGTCTTCAAGCATTAATAGTATGATGATGATGCATTTCAGCCTCTATCCGCGCTTTTCGGCCCATATCTGAGTAGCCCGCGTTGAATAATTTCATCAAGAGAATTAAAAAAGCCAATATGAACGAGCAGTCCGAGCCGTTGAGACGTGCTTCGAGCCTGGCCCGCGGATCGAACCCCGGCCGTCTCGTCGAGGTCTTGCGACGCCAAGGGCCGTTGCCGCGGGTCGAGCTCGCACGCAGCACGGGCCTGAGCTTCCCGGCCATTTCGGCGATCACGTCGAAGCTGATGGCGGAAGACCTGCTGTGCGAAGCCGAGACAGATGCGGCGACGCTGTGGCCCGACGATGCCGACGAAGAGGATGCGGATGGCGGCCGTCGCCGCGGCCGGCCGGCAGTCCTGCTGACCCTGAATCCCGAGTTTGGCCGCATCATCGCCGTCTCGCTGCGCATGAATCTGGTCGAGACACTGATCGCCGATTTCAGCGGCTCCGCCCTGGCGCAATCGCGACTTGAACTCGCGACGCGCGCGCTCGATGCAGGCGCATTGTGCGAGCTCGTGATCGCACAGATCGACGCCATGCTTGAGGCGACCGCCACGCCACGACATCGGTTGCTCGGAATCGGGATAGCGCTGCAGGGCATCGTCGACGGCGACACCGGCCGGCATCTGTGGAGCCCGGCGCTGTCGATCACCGACGTCGATCTTGCCAAGCCGATTCGCCAGGCGTTCGGTGTCGAGGTCGTGATGGCGAACGACGCGGTCGCGGTCGCGCTGTCCCTCGCAGCCGCCGAACCGGCACTGGCGCAGGGCCTCACGGCCACGATCATGGTCGGCCACGGCGTCGGCATGGGCATCATTGTCGACGGTGAAGCGCGCTGGGGTGCCGGCGCGGGCAGTGAGATCGGTCATGTCAAGTTGGCGCTGAACGGCCCGCAATGCCGCTGCGGTCAGCGCGGCTGCATCGAGGCCCATCTTGCCGACTACGCGCTTTACCGCGATGCCCGCACCTTTCTCGACCTGCCGCCGGCGGCGTCGCAGCAACCGTCCGAGGCGCAGATGGCTCTGCTGCACGATCGGGCACGGAGCGGGGATTCCCGCCTCGAGCACTTGTTCCAGCAGGCGGGCCACGCGCTTGCCGAGGCGGTCGCCACGACGATATCGGTGCTGCGCCCGCATCATGTCATCCTCGCAGGTCCCGGCCTGCAGGCATTTGACATGATGCGCAGTGCTTATGAAGGTCGGCTCGACCAGGCGGTGCTGCCGTGGCTGCTCAAGTCCACGGCGATATATGTGCGTCCAAGCGAGTCGGCGACCATTGTCGACGGCATGGTGCGGCGGACGCTGCGGGTCGTGGACCGCAGCCTCATGGAGACAGCAGAGTGAACCTCGGGATTCGTGGCCCTTTTGCTTGAGCCGCAGCAACGCAACCGACGCCCTTCAGGCGCCAAAATCGAGAGGATGCCAATGCAGGGCGCCATCTATCCAAGTCTCAAGGACCGGACCGTGCTGGTGACCGGCGGTGGTTCCGGCATCGGCGAGGCGATCGTCCGCCAGTTCATCGGCCAGGGCGCGCGGGTCGGATTCATCGACATCAACCTGACGGCCTCGGAGCAGCTGCTGTCCGATCTCGGGGCGCAAGCCCGCGTGCACTTCGAACATGCCGATCTGCGCGACATCGGCGCGCTGCGGCGCGCAGTCGCCGGCATCCGCGAGGCGCTCGGGCCGGTCACCATCCTGGTCAACAATGCGGCCCGCGACGACCGTCACGCGATCGAGGACGTCACACCGGAATTCTGGGACGAGCGGATCGCCGTCAATCTGAAGCACCAGTTCTTCAGCGCCCAGGCGGTCGCGCCGGACATGAAGCAGGCAGGGGGCGGTTCGATCGTCAACATCGGCTCGGTGAGCTGGGTGATCGGCCAGGGCAACATGCCCTGCTACACAACGGCCAAATCAGCCGTTCAGGGCCTCACCCGGGCGCTGGCCCGCGATCTCGGGCTGCACAACATACGGGTCAATTCCATCCTGCCCGGATGGATCATGACCCAGCGGCAGCAGGATCTGTGGTTGACGCCTGAAGGCGTCGCCGAGTTGATGCAGCGCCAATGCCTCAAGCGCAAACTCGTGCCTGATGACATCGCCCGCGTCGTGCTGTTCTTCGCCGCCGATGACAGCGGCGCCTGCACCAACCAGAGCCATATCGTCGATGGTGGCTGGGTCTAGCGCTTTAGGTAATCCGGCAGGGTAAACCCGTCATAGAACCGGTCCGACAGGATCGCGGTCTTGAACGTCTGTGATTTGTAGCCGGCGACGATGTCCTGCGCCCACGGTGAGCCTGCATTGGCCTGCTTCACCGCGACCACATTGATATAAGGCGTCGTCATCTTCTCCAGAGCGAATGCATTGGTCAGCTTCAAGCCGCTGTAGATTGCGAAGTTGCCCTGGATGGCGGCGAAATCAACGTCGTCGAGCGCGCGCGGCGCCTGTGCCGCTTCCAGCGGCACGATCTTGATGCCGCCGGGGTTCTTGATCACGTCGAGTTCGCTGACATCCACCGGCTTGGAGGCGCGAATCTCGACAAGGCCAAGATCGCGCAGGATCCAGAGCGCGCGCTGCAGATTGACGGGATCGTTGGGCACGGCCACGGTCGAGCCGGGCTTGATCGGGGAGCCGACCGGGTGCTTCTTCGAGTAAAGCCCCATCGGGGGCGTCGGGACGTGGACGATGCCGACGAGGTCGGTCTGCTGCCGCTCGTTGTACGAGTTCAGGAAGATCGTGTGCTGCATGACATTAGCGTCGATCTCGCCCTTGAACACCGCGTTGTTGGCTTCCAGCCCGGTCGAGAACTCGACATAGCGGATACGGTAGCCCTTCTTCTCGAGTTCCGGCGCGACGCCAACCTTGAATTCGTCGATATAGGGGCCCGGCACGAAGCCGACTTTCAGATCGGATTTGGCTGATGTCTCCGCGTGCAGGGCGGCGCCGGTAAGAGCACCGAGAACGAGCAGGGTCGAAACGAGCAGGACGCGCGCAGTGGTCATTGAATTCTCAAATCCTTGGGCTGTGGGCAAACAGCGATTCGGCCGACGCGAGGTCGGCGATTTCGAGCACGTCAGGCGATCAGGCGATCGCCTTGATCGATCCGGAAAACAGGCTTTGCGGCCGGCTCAGTCCGTAATGGTCGCGCAGCGTCGTGCCGCCGTACTCATCGCGGAACAGGCCGCGCTTGCGTAGGATCGGCACGACCTGCTCGGCGAAGATATCGAACCCGCCGGGTAACCAGGGCGGCATCACGTTGAAGCCGTCGGCCGCGCCGTTCTCGAACCAGGTCTGGATGCTGTCGGCGATTTTTTCCGGCGGGCCCGCGATCACCCAGTGGCCGCGCGCCCCGGCGAGACGCTGCACGAGCTGGCGGATGGTCGGCTGCTCGCGATCGACGATGTCGACCACGAGCTTGAAACGGCTGGCGACCCCGCGGGCGCTACCGGTGTCGATCAGGTGGCGCGGGAAGGGACCGTCGAGGTCGAAGCCGGAGAGGTCGAGCCCGATCATCTGGCGAAGCTGGGTCAAGGAGTATTCCGGCTGGATCAACTCGTTGAACTCGTCCTGCAACCGGTCGGCTTCGGCCTGTGTGCTGGCGATGAACGGGCTGATGCCCGGCAGGATCTTGACCTGATCGGGGCTGCGATCGAAGGCGCGTGCCTGCCGCTTGATGCCCGCATAAAACTCCTGGGCGCTCGCCAGCGTCTGATGCGCGGTGAAGATCGCTTCGGCAAAGCGCGCGGCAAAGGCGCGTCCGTCATCGGACGAGCCCGCCTGGACATAGACCGGCCGTCCCTGCGGCGTCCGCGAGATGTTGAGCGGACCGCGCACTCGGAAATGCTTTCCGACGTGATCGACCGGATGGATCTTTCCCGTATCGGCGAAAATGCCGGATGCGGGATCGTTCACCACCGCGTCGTCTTCCCAGCTGTCCCACAGCCGCGTGATGACATCGAGATATTCCCGCGCCCGCTCGTAGCGTTCGTGGTGCGGCGGATGCTCGGGCAAGCCAAAGTTCTGCGCCGCCTGCGCCGTGCTGGTCGTGACGATGTTCCAACCGGCCCGGCCGCCGCTGAGGTGATCGAGCGACGCGAACAGGCGGGCCAGGTTGTAAGGCTCGGTGTAGGTCGTTGACGCGGTCGCGATCAGGCCGATCCGTTTCGTGGCGACGGCGATTGCGGCCAGCCAGGTGATCGGCTCGAACCGGAATCGTTGTGCGTAGCGAACATTGTCGGCCAGCGCGGGGCCGTCGGCGAAGAAGATCGCGTCGAATTTCTGGGCCTCGGCGCGCTGCGCCAGCTCCTGATAGTAGGTAACGTCAAGGATGCGATCCGCCGCAGAGCCCTTGTAGCGCCATGCCGCCTCGTGATGGCCGCCGGGATAGATAAAGAGGTTGAGGGAAAGCTGTCGTTTGCTCATCTCGGATCTCGTAAGTTCTGCCGATCGTTATTGGTGGGACGGCGCCTTGTGCGCAAACGCGAAGCGCAGGTAGCGCTCCAGCTTCAAACCTTCGGGCGTGCGTTTTTCTTCGACAAGGCGCGCGAAGGTGCGTCGCACCAGGTCGCGCTCGTGAGGGGTGAACGCTTCGAGGAAATTGCCGAATGCGCTCGCTTCCGACCACTGCAGCAGCGATGCGGCATCGTCGTGGATATCGATCAGCGCGCGCAATTCGCTACGGTAGCCGGCGAAGCCGTGTGCCGCGAACAGCGATTTGAGCTCCTCGTCGGTCGATCCGAGCACCGGGTTGGAGTCCTGGCGATCGCCGGCAAGACCCGCCTCGACGATGGCGCGACGAAGCAGAAGGCGCGACTGGTGCGGCCTGGACGGATCCTGCACATTCAATCCGAGGCGGCCGCTGGGCTTGAGCACGCGCCGGATCTCCCGCAGCGCGCGATCCTTGTCGGAGATCCAATGGAAGACGCTGTTGAGATAGACTGCGTCGAACTGCGCGTCGTCGAAGCCCGACAGATCTTCGGCGCGCCCGGTGGCGAACTGGAGGTTATCCCCCTGCCGAAGGCGCGCAATTTCGATGCGGCCGGCAAGTGGGTCGATACCGATCACGTGGCCGTCCGGGCCGACCAGTCCGGCCACGAATTCTGCAAGCCGGCCGGTTCCCGTCCCGATGTCGAGCACGTGCTCGCCGGACTTGATGGCGAGCGGCCCGATCAGGAACTTGCCGTGGCGAAATTGAACGAGTCCCGCTTCATCATAGGCGCGGGCGAGCTCCGGAGTATCGTGTTCAAGGCTGATGTCGCCAACAGTTTGCGGCATTTCGAGACCCATCGTTGCTCGCCGCGCGTCGACGTCAGGCGCGTGCGTTGCGGCAGACTCTATGTCGACGGTGATGAAATGAATTTGCATTGTTGCGCGGCAAGCGAGCATGAACGTGACGAGTTCGTCGTTCACCGGAGATGAGTGCGATCGCGCCGATCCGGGCGGTGCATGATTTGGGAGGTTTTCCCGATCGATCGCGCCGATCCCGCACGTCGCAATGCACATGAGACGATCGGTCAGGCGGCGATCGTCGCAAATATTTCAATGCCCGCGTTGTCCACGACGCGAACATTGCCTGCTATCGAAAACAAAGCTGGTTTCGTTTCATTGACTGAATGTCGATCGCTTTTACGATTTGCAACGTCAAAGCGAGGTGGTCATTCATGCCGCAATCCGATCCTGACAGCGTCGCCCGCGAGGCCCTCCGGCTGATCGGGGCCGACCCGCAGAACTGGGTGCCTGATCGCGACGGGATCGATCACAACGTCGTCGTGGTTGGCGGTGGCCAGTCCGGTGCGGCCTTCGCGTTTGCGTTTCGGCGCGCCGGGATCGGCAGGGTTTCGGTGATCGATGCCGCCGCCGACGCCAGCAAGGCCGGCGTGTGGTTGACGAGCGCGCGAATGCACAAGCTCCGTACCCCGAAGACGCTTCCAGGTCCGGAGCACGGTCTGCCCGGTCTTGGTTTCCAGGCATGGTATGAAGCACGCCATGGCGCGGCGGCCTTCGACGCGCTCGATCGGATTCCGCGGCTCGATTGGGCGGCCTATCTCGACTGGTATCGCCGCGTGACCGGCGCCGGCATTCGTTACGGTACGCGGCTGCTCCGCATCGAGCCCGCAGCCGATCATCTGCGGTTACATCTGGAGCGGAGCGGGGTCACGTCCATCGAGACCACGCGCAAGCTGGTGCTCGCAACCGGTTTTGCGGGTAGCGGGGGCGCTTATGTCCCTGACGCGCTGCGGGCCCTACCGAAGCGATTCCACGCGCATACTTCGGAGAAGATCGATTTCAGGCCGCTGCGTGGTCTCTCCGTTGCGGTGGTCGGGAGTGCTGCGTCGGCCTTCGATGCGGCGGCCGCGGCCCTTGAGGCCGGAGCGCGTGACGTTCATCTGTTTGCGCGCCGGGAGACCTTGGCCGCGTTGCCGGTCATTCGGATCCGCGGCTACCCGGGAGCCTATGACAATTATGGCAGCTTGCCTGATGCGGTGCGCTGGCATCAGGCGATTCGGTTCAGGCAGGCTGGGTCGACCCCGCCGCCGGATGCGATCTCGCGCGCGGTCGCCTTTCCCAATTTTCATCTGCATCTGGGCGCGCCATGGACCTCGGCGCAATTGAAGGGGGCACGGCCGGTCGCCATCACTCCGCAGGGTGAGTTCGCGTTCGATTTCGCGATTGCGGGGACCGGCTATTCCGTCGATCTTGGCGCGCAGTCAGAGCTCGGCGACTTCGTCGACGAAATCCTGCTGTGGCGAGATCGCTTCGTGCCGCCTGACGGCGAAAAGGACGATGGCTTGGCAGCCTATCCTTATCTCGGGTCCGGGCACGAGTATCTGGAGAAAGTTCCGGGCCGCGCGCCGTATCTGAAGGACATTCACGTCTTCAACCCGGCGGCATTTGTCAGCTTCGGCCTGCCGATCGGCGACGTTCCAAGCTTCAAGCGCGACATTCCGGGGATCACGGCCAGGATCAGCCGCGATCTGTTCCTGGCCGACCTCGCATCTCACGAGGCGCGCATCAACGGAGAGATCGCAGGGGATTTCACCGCCGATCTCTATGCGCCGGCTGTCTGGCGGCCACCGCAGCCCGTCGCGGCGGAATAGCGAGGATCACGACCACATCATTCATCTCCGCCGTCGTTTCCGCGACCGGCGCATGGCGGAGCCTTGTCCAGGGGATCGCGGCGACGAGACCAACATCATGAGCAACACGACCAGCATCGACAACGTCATTCCGCGCGCCGACATCGTCAAGCGTGCTGCCCGGCTTGGTGCCGAGATCAAGAATGTGAAGCTGTCGGGTGACCTTCCCGACGCGGTCATCCGTGCCATCAACCAGGTGCTGCTCGAGCACAAGGTGATCTTCTTTCGCGACCAGGGGCACCTCGACGACGGCGAGCAGGAGCGCTTCGCGGTCAGGCTCGGCAAACTGGTGCCGCATCCGACCATCGGCCCGAGCAAGGGCACGTCGTCGATCCTCGAGCTGGATTCGGGGCGTGGTGGCGGCCGCGCGGACCAATGGCACACCGACGTCACGTTCGTCGATGCCTATCCGAAGATCTCGGTGCTGCGCGGCGTGGTAATCCCGCCCTATGGCGGTGACACCGTCTGGTCGAACACGGCGGCGGCCTATCTCGACCTGCCGGAACCACTGCGCAAGCTCGCCGACGAGCTCTGGGCGGTTCACAGCAATGCCTATGATTACGCGGTGAAGTCTCGCGCCACCGACGCCGACAGAAAGCATTTCGACGAGGTATTCACCGGGACGATCTATGAGACCGAGCATCCGGTCGTGCGCGTCCATCCCGAAACGGGCGAGCACACGCTGGTGCTCGGCAATTTCGTCCAGCGCTTTGTCGGCCTGCCGAAATATGACGGCCAGAAGCTGTTCGATCTGTTCCAGTCTCACATCACGGCTCCCGAGAACACCGTGCGCTGGAGCTGGCGGGCCGGAGACGTCGCGATCTGGGACAATCGCGCGACCCAGCATTACGCAGTCAATGACTACGGCGAACAGCATCGCGTGGTGCGCCGCGCCACCATCGATGGCGAGGTGCCGGTCAGCGTCGACGGCCGCCACAGCGTGACGCGGATCAAATCGCCGAAGCCGCAGGCGGCGAAGGCCGCCTGAGCATGTCGCCTATTGGAGCAACACGATGAATGCCATCATTCGAATTCTGCGCGCGCGGCGAGCCGCCGCGCGCCGGGCGGCGCGATTGCTGCTGGCCGGCGCCTTTGCGGCGGGCCTGATCGCTCCGGCCTTCGCCGAGCCACCGCTCGAGAAGACCGAGATCCGCTATCAGGGCTGGGCCGGGCAGGTGACGTTCACCGAGCTCGCCGAGGACCTCGGCTACCTCGCGCCCCTCAAGCTCAAATGGGTCGGCAACACCATCAGCGGACCGCAGGACATCCAGACCGTCGTCACCGGCGACATCGACGTCGGCGGCGCTTTCTATGGCGCGATTATCAAGCTGATCGCGGCCAAGGCGCCGATAAAGGCGGTGGTCGGCTACTACGGTTCCGACGCAAACACCTATTACGGCTACTATGTGAAGGACGACAGTCCGATCAAGACGGCCCGCGACCTGATCGGCAAGAAGGTCGCGGTCAATACGCTTGGCGCCCATCTGGAGTTCGTGCTGCGTGAGTATCTGGCGCGGAACGGCCTTGGCGCCGGCGAGGCCAAGCAGGTGACATTGGTGGCGGTCCCACCCGTCACCGGCGAGCAGGCGCTGCGGCAAGGGCAGGTCGAGGTGAGCGCGCTCAGCGGCGTGTTGCGCGACAAGGCGCTGGAGCGTGGCGGAATCCGTTCGCTCTTCAACGATACCGATCTGTTCGGACAATTCACCGGCGGTGCCTATGTGCTGCGGGAGAAGTTCATCAAGGACAATCCGAACACCGCCCGCAAGCTGGTTGAGGGTATCTCGCGAGCCATTCAGTGGGCGCAGACGACGCCGCCCGATGAAGTGCGGGCCCGCTTCGACCGGATCATCACGGAGCGCAAGCGCAACGAGGATGCCTCCTCAATCAAGTACTGGAAGAGCACCGGCGTCGCGTCCAAGGGCGGCGTGATCTCGGATGCCGAGCTGCAGGTCTGGATCGACTGGCTGGTCAAGGACGGCCTGCTCAAGCCGGGCCAGATCAAGGCTTCGGACACCTACACCAACGAGTTCAACTATTTCCGTCCCGGAAGGACGGCGGAGGCGCGATGACGTCGGTCAAGATCAGCTTTGACAAGGTCCGCAAGGAGTTCGTCACCCGAGGCGAGGGAGGCCGGCCGGCGGGCCGCTTCACCGCGCTCGAGGACATCACGTTCGACGTCCGCGCCGGCGAATTCCTGGCCCTGGTCGGTCCAAGCGGTTGCGGCAAGTCGACATTGCTCGATCTGCTCGGCGGGCTTGCGAGGCCGACCAGCGGCCGCATCCTGCTCGACGGCCGGCCGATCGTCGGGCCCGGACGCGACCGCGGCGTCGTCTTCCAGCAGTATGCGCTGTTTCCATGGCGCACCGCCGCGCAGAATGTCGAGTTCGGGCTCGACATTGCCGGCCTCAAGCCGAAGCAGCGCGGAGAGATTGCGCGGCACTTTCTCGACCTGGTCGGGCTGTCCGGTTTTGCTGACCGTTATCCGCATGAGCTCTCCGGCGGCATGAAGCAGCGCGTCGCGATCGCGCGCAGCCTTGCCTATGATCCGGAGGTGCTGCTGATGGACGAGCCGTTCGCCGCGCTCGATGCCCAGACGCGCGAAACGCTGCAAGGCGAGTTGCTGCGGATCTGGCGTGCCACCGGCAAGACCATCATCTTCATCACTCATGGCATCGACGAGGCCGTTGTGCTCGGTCAGCGCGTGGCGGTCATGACGTCGCGTCCGGGCCGGATCAAACAGATTGTCGACATCCCCGCGGCCTTGCGCAGCGAAGCCGAGGATGTGCGCTCGTTGTCGGAATTCGGTCGCGTGCGCCATGAGATCTGGAGCCTGCTCCGCGAGGAAGTGCAGAAGGCGCAGCAGGGGCAATCGGCGGGCAGGGTCAGCGCAGGCCGTGCCGACCGTGAAGTAAAGGAAGTCGCTCATGTCTAGCCTGGAGATGCTGACATTGCTGGAGCTCGCGCATGGGCGGCGAGACGAGCATACGCCGGCGGTGCGGTCACCGCTGGTGAGCGCGGTCCGCGCCGCGACCCGCGGTCTGGCAGCTTTCGGGCGCCGTTCCCTGCTGCTGATCGCCCTTCTGGCGATCTGGGAGGCCACGCCCAGGCTCGGCTTGATCGACGCGGTGTTCCTGCCGCCCTTCTCTGACGTCATCGCCGCAGGCTGGCAGCTCGCGCAAACCGGCGAGCTCTATGACGACGCCTCCGCGAGCCTGCTCCGCGCCCTGAGCGGGTTTCTGGTGTCAGTCGTACTGTTCGTCCCGCTCGGGCTGGCCGTCGGCTGGTACACTAGGCTCGGCGATCTGCTGAACCAGTTCATCGAGATTTGCCGCAATACCGCGCCGCTCGCGCTGTTGCCGGTGTTCATCCTGCTGCTCGGCATCGGTGAGCTCTCGAAGGTCACGATGGTGGTCTATAGCTGCGCCTGGCCGCTCCTGCTCAACACCATCGCCGCGGTGAAGCAGGTCGATCCGCTCTTGATCAAGTCGGCGCGGACCATGGGCGCGACCCCGCAGCAGCTGTTCCGCAAGGTGATCCTGCCGGCGGCGCTGCCGACGATCTTTGTCGGCATTCGCCTCGCCAGTGCGTCAGCCATGCTGGTGCTGGTCGCATCCGAGATGGTCGGCGCCAAGGCCGGTCTCGGCTATCTCATCATCAACAGCCAGTACAGCTTCCTGATCCCGCAGATGTATTTCGGCATAACCGGGATCACCGTGATCGGGCTGGCATTCAATGCCGTCCTGGAGGCGTTGGAACGGCGCTTGATGCGATGGAAGGCACAGGTCGCGGCGTGAGGCCGTGGTTCAGGCGCCGCTCGGACTGTTTCGTGCGGTGGCCTGCGCCACAATGCTGTTCGGCGGCACGTCCTTGGTCAGCCAGACGTTGCCGCCGATGGTCGACCCGCGGCCGATCGTGATCCGGCCGAGTATGGTTGCGCCGGCGTAGATCACGACGTCATCCTCGACGATCGGATGGCGGGCGTCGCCCTTGATCACATGGCCCTCGTCGTCGGTCGGGAAATGCCGCGCGCCGAGCGTGACGGCCTGATAGACCCGGACATTGTTGCCGATGATGGCGGTTTCGCCGATCACGACGCCGGTTCCGTGATCGATGAAGAATCCGGAACCGATCCGAGCGCCCGGATGGATATCGATGCCGGTCCTTGTGTGGGCGATCTCTGACATCAGGCGCGCCACCAGCCGCGCGCCGGTCTGGTAGAGCAGATGCGCAAGGCGATGGTGGATGATGGCGGTCATCCCGGGATAGCCGATCAGGATCTCGGGAAAATTCCGCGCCGCCGGGTCTCCAACGAATGCCGCCCGCAGATCGTTGATCAGAAGTCCGCGGACCGACGGCAGTTGGGTGGCGAATGCGCGTGTCAGCTCGATCGCCTCTTCGTGCGCAAAGCCCGGCTCCAGCTCGTCGCCAACGAACAGCGCGCCGCGATGGATCTGCGCGCTGAGCGAATCCAATGCTATGCTCAGCGTATTGCCGACGAAATAGTCGATGTTCTCGCCGTCGAGGTCCGATTGGCCGTAGTGGCGCGGAAACAGCGCCTCGGTGAGGCCATCCAGGATCGCCTCCAGCACGTCGCGCGAGGGCGCACGGCGGGCCTCGCCGTCTTGCCGGATGCTGTGGGTCTCCTCCCGCGACGTGCGCAACTCGGCCACGATCCGGTCGAGCTGCCAGCGGCCTGGTGGTCTGCTGACCGCACCGGCCGTTGACGGAGGCGATGCTGGCGGCAATTCGCGTTTCATGCTGCGCCCTTTCTCTGTTCTAACGGACATGCGCCAGAGGAATGCTGACTTCGGCCAATAGGTCGAGATCGGCTTCGTGATCGATCTGGACATACTGTCCATTCCAGTAAGTGAGGCCGGACAGCCGATGCGACAATTCCATGCTGGCGAGGCGGCCCACGATGATGCCATGGGAATGCCGCTCGATGATCTCCTCGACCTGGCATTCGATCATCGCAAGCGACCGCTGCAGCAACGGCACGCCCGAGGCTCCATGGGTCCAGTCGGTGCCCTCGAAGCGTTCCCTGCCTTTCAGCCGGCCATTGCTGAAGCGCTCGGCCAGGGCCTGCTGGTCGGAGCCGAGGATGTTGACGCCGAACAGCCGATGGCGCGCGATCGGTGCGAAGGACGATGCCTGCCGGTTGATGCTGACCAGCAACCGGGGTGGGCTGGCGCTGAGCGACGTCAGCGAGGTCACCGTCATGCCGGTGATGTCCTCACCCTGTCCTGCGGTGATGATGCAAACGCCGCCCGGGAGGCGGCGCATGACAAGGCGAAATTGACGCTCGACCTCGTGGTCGGCGTCGACAAGATGAATATCCGGCCTGCTCATCGGGATTCTCCCTTGCATTGCCTCGCCGGATTGGACCTCGCCAGAGCGTTTTCGAGCGAAGTGATACCGGTTCGCGTGAAGAAAACGCATCAAAACAACAAGCCAGAGCTCCGTTCCGATTCGATCGGAGCGGGGCTCTAGAAGAAGCCCTTGGCGGGTAGCGGCGTGCCGCTGATCTCGTATTGTCCGATCGAGCGCGCCTTGAAGGTGTTTGGATTGTGCGACGCCAGCGTGCGCGCGTTGCGCCAGTGGCGGTCGAAATTGGTCGCCTTCTTGGTGGCCGATGCACCGCCGACGTCGAACAGCAGGCTGCCGCTCCGGATCGCGAATTCGTCCGCAACGATCTTGGCCTTGGCCGACAGCAGCGCCGCCCTGTGCGCGGCATCGACGGCGTTTTCGTCGCCTGCATCGAAAGCGTCGGTGGCGGCATCGAGCGCCTCCGCGGCCGCAAGCACCACGGTCTCGGCGGCGAACGCGCCGCTGGCGATCTGGCCGACGGTCTGTTGCAGCAGCGGGTCGTCCGCCGGAACCTCGCTCGGCGCGTAATAGAACGTTCGCTTGCGGGTCCGCACCAGGGCGCTGGCGTCGCGCAGCACGGCGCGCGCGATGCCGGCATTGATCGCGGTCAGGAAGAGCTGGGCAAATGTGTTGGAGTAGGGAATGCCATAGCCGGTGTCCGGTGCATCGAACACGACCTCCTGGCGCTTGACGCGCACGCTGCGGAAGTGAGTGGTGCCGGTCGCCGTCAATCGTTGCCCGAGGCCGTCCCAGTCATCGATGAGCTCAATGCCTTCGCGGTTGACCGGAATCAGCACGGCGGCATTGGTGGCGGATGCGTCGGCGGTGCGAACGAGGACGTAGTCCGAATACAGCGTGCCGGTGCTGTAGTACTTCGTGCCGTTGAGCAAATAGTCGTCGCCGTCGGCAGTGAGTGTCGTGTTCGGCGTGACGTTGCCGACCTTCGGCGTGTCGAGTTCGGTCGCCGCAAGCCCGATGATCGCGCCGTCGGCGACTGCCTTCTGCCACTGCCTGTGCTGATCGTCCTTCGGCCGGCGCACCAGGCGTTCGACGACGCTGAAATGGTTGCGCAGGATATGCGCGACATTGGCGTCGGCCTCGCCGAGACCGATGACGATCTCGAACAATGCGCGAATCGACAGACCCGCGCCGCCGGATTCGGTCGGAAGCCGCAACGCGCCGAGGCGGGCCTTGCGAATGAGATCGACTTGCGCGAACGGCAGGACGCGCTCGCGTTCGCGGTCGGCGGCGCCTTCCGCGATGCGGCCAAGCAGCGCGTCGATATCGGGCGCGTGGCTGCGGAGGCGGTCGGAAGGCTCCAGCGAGGTAGCGGATAAAGGCTTGTTCATTGGTGTCACTCGAAGCGCGTTGATTAGTCGGACGGTTGTTGATCAGACCTGGGCCAAATGGTCGGTGACCTTGATCGGCTCCGGGAGCACCTTGCGCGCGACCAGCCAGTCGGCGGCCCGTTGCAGCTCGGCGAGGAAGTTTTCGTCGTTGGCGGCGAAGTAGCGATACTGCCGGTTCAGCGCGATGAACTGGTCGCGGACCTGGTCGCTGTATTTGCCGGCCTTTTGCGCGATGTATTCGGCATCCTTGCTGTTCGCGGAGATCCACTTGCCCTCGGCGCGGAAGGCATCGTTGACGGCCCGGACCAGCGCAGGATTGTCGGTCGCGAATTTTCGGGTGGTCAGGTAGGACGTGTAGTCGATCTGGAACTCGAGATCGCGACCTTCCAGGAAGATGTCGTGCGCCTTGTATTCGAGCCGCGCGATATCGACGCCCGGGCTCCACATCGACCAGGCGTCGACCTTCCCGGAGGCCAGCGCCGGCGCTGCGTCCGGCGGGTTGAGATAGACGAACGTCACCTTGGAGCGGTCGACCTTGTGCTTCTCGAGCGCCGCAACCAGCAGGAATTCGCCGAGACCCGAACGGTTCACCGCCACCGACTTGCCGACGAGATCCTCGACCTTGTTTATGCCGGAGTCATCCCGCGCAATGATCGCAGTGGTGCGCGGCTCGTAGACCACGAATTGCGTGAACACCAGCGGCGAGCCGGCGATGATCGCGGCGAGTGCCGGCGTCGTGCTGCCGCCGAAGCTGAAATCGGCGCTGCCGCCGGTCACAGCCTGCAGCGTCGGTGCATGATTGGGGAACGGCCCGAGCCACTCGACCTTGATGCCGTCCCTGGCCAGCAGCTTCTCGAACTCGCCGCGCTCCTTGGCGATCAGATTGAGGCCGCTCAAACCCCAGGTCAGACGCACCGTGTCGGTGACGCGGCCGGTCGCCGCATGCGCCGGCTCGGACAGGTCAAAGCCGGCAAGCGCGCCGACGCCGAAGGCGGCGCCGCCAAGGAAGCTGCGACGGGTGGGGTTGGTGAATCGTAGGATAGACATCGAGTGGTCCTCAGGCAGGAATGGGGTGAGAGGCGCCGACGCCGAGCTCCGCCAGCAGCTCGGTGCGGGCGATCGGCGCTGCGCCGTTACGTTTCATGCGATGCTCGAACGCGATCCGGCCCTCGCGCATCACCAGGATGCGGTCGGCGAGCGCGATCGCCTCGTCGACGTCGTGAGTGACCAGGAGAACGCCGGGCCGATGGACGGCGACCAGTTCGCGCACCAGATCGTGCATGCGAATGCGGGTCAGCGCGTCGAGCGCGGCAAAGGGCTCATCGAGCAGGAGCAGCTCGGGCTCCTGCACCAGCGCGCGCGCCAGCGCCACACGCTGCGCCTGTCCGCCCGAGAGGTTGCGCGGCCAGTCATCGAGACGGCCGCCGAGTCCGACCTCGGTGAGCGCTGTGGCGGCGCGCTGACGGGCGTCGCTCGCATTGAGGCCGAGTGAGACGTTGCGCCACAGACTGTCCCACGGAAGCAGCCGGTGCTCCTGGAAAACGACGGCCGGCCGCCGCGGTGCCGTGATGCGCCCGTCGTCGATCGCATCGAGTCCGGCCAGCGCCCGCAGCAGCGTAGTCTTGCGGCACCCGCTTTCGCCAAGCAGGACGACGAACTCGCCGCGCTCGATGCGCAGGTTGAGGTTCTCGATCACCACGCGGCTGCCATAGGCGCGATGCAGTCCCGTCACCACGACGGCCGGCGCAATCGCGGCCGGTGAGGGCACGGCGTGCAGCGTCATCGCGCGCCTCCATAGTTCGGATGCCAGGCCAATAGCCGTCGCTCCAGGGCGCGCGCGATGCCGTCGGCGGCGACACCGATCAGCGCATAGATCACGATCGTCAGCACGATCACGTCGGTGCGCAGGAACTCGCGTGCATCCATGGCGAGAAAGCCGATGCCGGACTGGGCGCCGATGGTCTCTGCGACCACCAGTGCCAGCCACGCGGTCGCCAGCGCATAGCGCACACCGGTCAGGATCGAGGGCAGGGCGCCGGGCAGGATGACGCGCCGGATCAGCTCGAGCGTTCCGAGGCCCTGGACGCGGCCGAGCTCGAGCAGCTTCGGGTCGACCTGCCGGATACCCAGCGTGGTGTTGATGTAGATCGGGAAGGCGACGCCGAGCGCGACCAGGAAGACCTTCTGGGCTTCGCCGACGCCGAGCCAGACGATCACCAGCGGCAGCGCGGCGAGAAACGGGATCGCGCGGATCATCTGGATGCTGCGGTCGATCGCGGCCTCCGCGATCCGCGAGAAGCCCACGAGGATGCCGAGCGCGAATCCGACGCTGCCGCCGATCGCAAAACCGGCCGTTGCGCGCAGCAGGCTGACGCCGAGATCGTTCAGCAGGCTTCCGGACGTCGCCAGCTTGAATGCCGTCCGGACGACCTTGCTCGGTGCCGGCAGCACCTGCGGCGAGAGCCAGCCGGCCTGCGCCAGCAATTCCCAGACGATCAGAAGCACGACCGGGGCGAGCCACGACAGCAGCAGCATGCCGCGCCGGCCGATCTCTACTCGTGGCTTCCGGGACGGCGATGCGGTTTGATCGCTGCGCGGCGTTGAATCAAACGCGGTTGATGGCGCAGCCTGTTCGAGGTTGCTCAAGTCTGTTCGGTCCTCATCCAACACGGCGCGCGGACGTCATTGATCGCGCGCGGCATGGTCTGCCGTTCTCTCGATTGACGGTTCGTCGTCGTTCGAAAGGGCGCGCGGCTCATGCGACGCAAACTGTCCCACGAATTTTCTCGAACAGAAATAGAGCCGTATTCCAATTGTCGCTGCGTCCGGAGTTTTCTGGTTCATCGGCGCGCGCCGCGCGGCAAGGATAATCTTTTGATGCGCCGCTGCTTGATCTGCCGCCGTGCTTCTTTGAAAACACGCCGACGCAACGTCAGGGAAATCGGAGAGACGGAATGTCGACACGACCGCTTCGCTTTGGCATCTGGGCGCTGGTCCATGGTTCGCGCGCGGCCTATCAGGATCCGGAGGAGCCGTATGACGCATCGTGGGAGCGCAATCGCGACCTCGTGCTTGCCGCCGAAGCGCTGGGCTACGATTCCACGCTGATCGCGCAGCACACCATCAATCCGCATCAGGAGGATTTCGATCAGCTCGAGGCCTGGAGCGCGGCGGCGGCCGTTGCGGCATTGACCAGCCGGATCGAGATCATCGCGGCCATCAAACCCTATCTCTACCACCCGGTGGTTCTGGCCAAGCTTGCGCTCGGGATCGAGAACATCAGCCGCGGACGCTTCGCGATCAACCTGGTCAATGCCTGGAACCGGCCCGAGCTCGACAAGGCCGGCATCGGCTTTGCCGAGCACGATGCCCGTTACGCCTATGGCCGCGAGTGGGTCACGATCGTCTCGCGCCTGATGCAGGGCGAGCGGTTGACCTACAAGGGCGAACATTTCGACGTCCGCGATTATCTGTTGCGGCCGACGAGCCTCTACCGACCGCGACCATTGATCTATGTCGGCGGCGAGTCCGAGCCGGCGCGCGCTTTGGTCGCCGACCACGGCGACGTCTGGTTCATCAACGGTCAGCCGCTCGAGGATGTCGCGGGCCTCATTGCCGACGTGGCGGCGCGGCCACGGACCTCGGCGCCGCTTCGCTTCGGGCTGTCCGCCTTCGTCATCGCGCGCCAGACGCAGGCCGAGGCCCAGGCCGCCTATGAGCGGCTGCTGGAGCTGTCGCGGCAGGACGCCTCGATTAAGGCGATCCAGCGGCAGAACACCGATCCGAAGGTCGTGATGATGCAGACCATGCAGAAGTCGGAGCGGGTCGGCAGCAACGGCGGCACCGCTGCCGGGCTGGTTGGGAGCTATGATGACGTGGCCGCCCGGATCGGGGCGTTCCATGCCGCGGGCATCGAGTTGTTCATGCTGCAGTTCCAGCCTTTCGAGGCCGAGATGGAGCGCTTTGCGAAGGAGATCATCCCGCGCGTCCGCGCAGCGTCATCTGTTGCAAATGATACGCGAGCACTGCTGGCGGGTTCGCGGTAGCTGCGTCACGCGGTTGCGGCGGCTTCCGTCTGACGCGCAAAGCGGCTGATCGGCCGAGGCAAGCCAAAATGCTCACGCAAGGTGGTGCCGGCGTAATTGGTTCGGAACAGACCGCGGCGCTGCAGGATCGGCACCACGCTGTCGACGAAGATTTCGAGCCCCGTCGGCAACACGTCGGGCATCAGATTGAATCCGTCGGCCGCGCCAGCCCTGAACCAGGCCTCGATGTCGTTGGCGATCTGCTCGGGCGTGCCGACGATGATCCGGTGTCCGACCCCACCGCCGAGTGCCCGCAACAATTGCCGGACGGTGAGGTTGCCGCGGCGCGCAAGGTTCACCGTGCCCTGGAACATGGTGTGGTTGGCGTTGGCCGGCAGTGGGAGTGGATCGGGTAGCGGCTTGTCGAGCTCTAGGATCGCAGAATCGACCTGCAACGTGCCGGCGAGACGCGCGAGGCTGTACTCGATCGGAACCAGCCCCCACAGCTCATCCTGCCGCCGTTTCGCCTCGGCTTCAGTGCTGCCGATCACGGTGGCAAGGCCCGGCAGGATGACGATGGTGTCACCGGCGCGACCGTAGGCCGCGGCGCGGGCGCGCAGGTCGCGCGCATAGGCGACGCCTTCCTCGATCGTCTGGGCCAGCGTGAACACGGCTTCGGCCTGCGCGGCAGCGAGATCACGGCCGTCGCTCGAGCCGCCGGCCTGCACGGTCACCGGGCGGCCCTGCGGCGAACGCGGCACGTTGAGCGGACCGGCCACGGAGTAATGGGCGCCGCGATGCGCGATCGGATGAACCTTCGACGTATCGACAAATCGCGCCGAGGACTTGTCGCCGACGAAGGCGTCGTCCTCCCAACTGTCCCACAGTGCATGGACGACCTCGGCGAACTCCTTGGCGCGCTCGTAGCGGGCCTTGTGCTCCAGCACGTTGCTGAGGCCGAAATTTCGGCTGGCCGACGCGTCGGCCGTGGTTACCGCATTCCAGCCGGCGCGGCCGCCGCTCGCCAGGTCCAGGGTCGCGAAGCGGCGTGCGATGTTGTAGGGCTCGTTGTAGGTGGTCGAGGCGGTCGCGATCAGCCCGATATGGCTGGTCGCCGCGGCCACCGACGCCAGCACGATCGTCGGTTCCATCGACATGAAGGAGCGGTAGTCGATGCGGTCGGTGATGGCCGGCGTGTCGGCAAGGAAGATCGCATCGAGCTTGCCGCGCTCGGCGATCTCAGCCACGCGCACATAATGGCCGACGTCGAAGCAGGCGCGAGGATCGCTTTCGGGCATCCGCCACGCCGACGCGTATACGCCGGAGTGCAGCAGGTTGACATTGAGGTGAAGCTGACGATCGGACATGGCTGCCACGCAATGGGGTGAGACGATTCACGAAGTATCGCCTGTCTGGCCGCATGAAAACGAACGGCCGGCGTGTCCATGCAAAAAGAAATATCCGTCCCCGCTGCGCGATCTGCGGACAAATCCGGTGTCGATCTTCTGCGATGAACGGAACGTCCCGCCCGTCGCCGCATGAATATTCTTTGGCGCGCAGCGGCAGGGGAAGCTTCGTCCAAGTCTGTGCAAATATCTGAAATTGCCAGCGAAGCCTACTCGCGTAACGATGCTGTTGCGGCGCATTGCAAGCAATCGGTGCCGCTCGGAGAATTGAGCGATGACAGTCCACGAGCGACGCGCCGAACAGCGAACTGTGCCAGGCGGCTCGGTCGAATTCGACGCTGACGTGCTGGTGATCGGCGGCGGGCCGGCGGGGACGTGGGCTGCGGTGAGCGCCGCCGAGCGCGGCGCACGCGTCGTGCTCGCCGACAAGGGATTTTGCGGCACGTCGGGTGCCACCGCGGCTGCCGGCACCGGCGTCTGGTATGTCGATCCCAATCCGGCGCTGCGTGAGGCCGCGATGGCCAATCGCGAAAAGATCGGCGGACACCTGCAGGATCGCCGCTGGATGGCGCGCGTGCTCGACCAGACCTACGAGGACGGCGATCGTCTGGCTGCCTGGGGTTACCCTTACCCGGTCGACGACAGTGGCAAATCGCAGCGCAACTCGTTGCAAGGGCCGGAATACATGCGCCTGATGCGCAAGCGCACCAAGCAGGCCGGCGTCACCATTCTCGATCACAGCCCGGCGCTTGAGTTGCTGGTGGATGACGACGGCTCGGTTGCGGGAGCCAGCGGCGTGCGCCGCCAGAAGCACGATCGCTGGATCGTGCGCGCCAAGGCTGTCGTCATCGCGACCGGCGGCTGCGCGTTCCTGAGCAAGACGCTGGGATCGAATGTGCTGACCGGAGACGGCTATCTGATGGCCGCGGAGGTCGGAGCCGAGTTCAGCAGCATGGAATTCTCCAACCCTTATGCGATCTCGCCGGCGTTCGGCTCCGTGACCAAGACGTTGTTTTATGGCTGGGCGACCTTCAGCTATGAGGACGGTAGCGTCGTTCCCGGTGCGGCATCCAAGGGCGGGCGATCGGCGATTGCGCGCGCGCTGCTTCAGGGACCGGTCTATGCCCGCCTCGACAAGGCCGACGACGACGTGCAGCGTCACATGCGCGCGTCGCAGCCGAATTTCTTCCTGCCGTTCGATCGCACCGACATCGATCCCTTCAGGGAGCGTTTCCCCGTCACCTTGCGGCTCGAAGGCACCGTGCGCGGCACCGGCGGCCTTCGCATTGTCGACGACAGTTGCGCCACCAGCGTGCCGGGACTCTACGCCGCCGGTGATGCAGCGACGCGCGAATTGATCTGCGGCGGCTTCACCGGTGGCGGCAGCCACAACGCCGCCTGGGCGATGTCATCGGGGACCTGGGCCGGATGGGGCGCTGCCGGCTATGCAAGGCAGTTGGGCCCGGCACGTCAGCGACGGCTGACGTCCGCCGGAACCGTTGCGTTTCGAAGCAGAACGGGTCGCGCATTTGAGCCGGCCGCGCTGGCAAAGGCGGTCCAGGACGAGGTCTATCCGTATGAGCTGAACTATTTCCGGCACGCCTCGCGTCTCGAAGGCGCGTTGGCGCGGCTCGATGCGGAATGGTCCGACGCCTCGGCGGCCGATGCGGCGAGCAAGGACGATCTGCTGCGCGCCCGCGAGAGCGCGGCCATGCTGGCGACATCGCGCTGGATGTACCGCAGCGCGCTGGCGCGGAACGAAAGCCGCGGCATGCATCGCCGCGACGACTATCCCGATCAGGACGACCGCCAACGCCATTACGTGACGAGCGGCGGCCTCGACGAGGTCTGGACCACGGTGCGGCCGCATGCCGAGGCCAGCTATGCAGAGGCCGCGGAATGATCGAGGTGATCGACGCCGAGCGCTGCACGTCCTGCGACATCTGCGTGAATGTCTGCCCCACCAATGTCTTCGACAAGACGGAGGGGATTCCGGTGATCGCCCGTCAGGGCGATTGCCAGACCTGTTTCCTCTGCGAACTGTATTGTCCCGAGGACGCGCTTTACGTGTCGCCTTATGCGGAGGAGCCTCGCCCGACCGATGTGGTCGCGCTGCGGCAGACTGCTGCGTTGGGCAGTTACCGCCGCGCGGTCGGCTGGACCGACGAGACGCGCGATCTCCGCGGCATCGACCGCAGCTATCTGCTCTTTGGTCATTGAGCCGGGCTGCGCCCGGCGACCGAAGCCATTTCCCAATTGGACCGACCGAATGAATATACATCAATCCCTGACGACGGCGCAGCCTGTTGCGCCGCTGCCGCCCATTCCGCTCGCTCCCAACGCGAGCGAAGCCATGATCCGCTTCGAGGCGGTCTCGAAGGTCTATCCGGCCTATCGCGACAAGCCGAGCGTGCATGCCCTGCAGGCGATCGACTTCGCGATCCCGCGTGGCTCGATCACCGGCGTGATCGGTCGCTCCGGCGCCGGCAAATCGAGCCTCGTCCGTCTCATCAACGGGCTTGAGAAGCCGTCGAGCGGCCGCGTCGTCGTCGATAACAGCGAGATCTCGGCGCTTGCCGGCCGCGAGCTCCGTCTGGCGCAGCGCTCGATCGGCATGATCTTCCAGCACTTCAACCTGTTGTCGTCGCGGACGGCGGCGGACAATATCGCCTTGCCGCTCGAGATCGCCGGCTGGTCCAGGGCTGACATCGCCGTCCGTGTGGCCGAGCTGCTCGAGCTCGTCGGCATTGCCGACAAGTACGATCGCTATCCGTCCGAATTGTCCGGCGGCCAGAAACAGCGCATCGGCATCGCCCGCGCGCTGGCGACACGGCCGAATGTGCTGCTGTCCGACGAGGCGACGTCGGCGCTCGATCCGCAGACCACGCGTGCGATTCTGGATCTGCTGGCCAACATCAATCGCGAGCTCGGGGTCACGATCGTGCTGATCACCCACGAGATGTCGGTTGTCCGCCAGCTCGCCAAGGAGGTTGCGGTGATCGACGGCGGCCAGGTCGTCGAGCGAGGTCATGTCGCGGAGATCTTCACGCATCCCCGGCATCCGGTCACGCAGGTGTTCCTTTCCGAGGTGATCGGGGACAGTGTTCCGGTCTCGCTGGCGAGCCGCCTTTCGCCGCAACCGGTTGCAGGCGGGCAGGCGGTCCTTCGCGTGCAGGTGCGCGGCACCGAAGCCGGCGACACCGTGGTGGCGCGGCTTTCGCGCGAGTTGTCCCATGACGTGGCGCTGCTGTCGGCCCGCATCGACGAGATCGGCGGCCAGCACGTGGGTTCGCTGATCCTCGGCATTCCCGGCGGTGAAGCCGCGGCCAGGCAAGCCCTGGCCTATCTTTCTCAGCATGACATTCTGGTGGAGCGTCTCGGCTATGTCGCGTGAACTCATCAACCTGATCGTTCAGGCCACGGGGGAAAGCCTTTTCATGGTCTCGGTGGCCGCGCTGGTTGCGACCGCGCTGGGCCTTCCGCTTGGCGTCTTCCTGGCGACCAGCCGGAAAGGGGAGTTGTTCGCCGCGCCGTCAGCCAATGGCGTGCTCGGCGTCATCGTCAATGCGGCCCGCTCGACGCCGTTCATCATCCTGGTGGTTGCGATCATTCCTTTCACGCGGCTGATTGCCGGCACCTCGATCGGATCGGGCGCGGCAATTGTGCCGCTCACCATCGCGGCAACGCCGTTCATCGCCCGTCTGGTCGAGGCAGCGATCCGCGAGGTCGATGCCGGTCTGATCGAGACGGCGTCCTCGTTCGGTGCAAGCCCGTTGCAGATCGTGTTCAAGGTCCTGATCCCGGAGGCTTTGCCGGGCCTGGTGCTGGCCCTGACGCTCGCGGTGGTCAGCCTGCTCGGCTACTCTGCAATGGTAGGGGCCGTCGGCGGCGGCGGCCTCGGCGACCTCGGCATTCGCTACGGCTATCAGCGCTTCATGCTCGAAATGATGCTTGCGGTCGTCGTCGTTTTGATCGCACTGGTTCAGACCGTACAGACCGCCGGCGATTATCTGGCGCGCCGCGTCAATCGCCGCCTGCGCCACCGCTAAAGGTGCGGCGGCGTCACGATCCCTTCGGCGCCCAGATCTTGACGTCGCCGGTATCGACCTTGCGTGGCAGCAGACCTTCGGCCGTGAAGGTATCGGCGATCCGCTGCTGCTCGGAAAGGCCGGCCGGGGTGACCACGCCGACCTTGTAGGAGCGATGGCTGTTGGCCTCCTCCACCGTGGCGGCGTCGATGCCCCACAGGCCGGCGAGCAGCGCCGCGGCGTCTTTCGGATTGGCTTTGACCCAGGTGCCGGTTTCGACCAGCCTGGCAAAGATGACATTCAGTGCATCGGCCCGCTTTTCGGCGAACGCGGCCGACGCGAGATAGTAGCGCTTGTAGCTTGCGAGCCCGCCGCTGCCGTCGGTCAGGACGCGCGCGCCGGACTGGCGTTGCGCGCTGCTGAGGAACGGATCCCAGGCGACCCAGGCATCGACATTGCCGCTGACGAACGCCGCGCGGCCATCCGCCGGCGTCAGATAGGCCGGCGTGATGTCCTTGAAGGTCAGCCCGGCCTTGGCAAGTACCGCAAGCAGCAGGAAGTGGCTGCCCGCGCCCTTGGTGACGGCGACCTTCTTGCCCTTGAGATCGGCCGGCGACTTGATCGCGGATTCCTTCGGCACCAGGATCGCCTGCGCCGATGGAGAAGCGGCTTCCTCGGCGACGTAAGCGAGCTTGGCGCCGGCGGCCTGGGCGAAGATCGGCACGGTGTCGGCGACGTCGGCCCCGAAATCGATGCTGCCGACATTGATGGCTTCGAGCAGCGGCAGGCCACTGGTGAACTCGTGCCAAGACACGGTGATGCCGAGCGGCGCCAACGCCTTCTCCAACGCGCCGTTGGTCTTCAGGATCGCGGTCAGCGTCGACGATTTCTGGTAGCCGATCCGGATTTCCTCGGCGGCCGCAGGCCGAACCAGCGAGGTCATCGCGAGCAGCCCGATGGCGGCGACAGCAAGACGGCGCGACATCGCAGCCGCCGATGATGCGGCCTGCGCTGGCGGGATGGGGCGGGCAAAGATGGGCATGGTGAGACGTCCTAAACCGGTTCGATCTGTTGTCATTTGTGTGCAATCGGAGCGCCGGAGGCAATCGCGGAGAAATCGCCCGAACGAGTGCAATTTTCTCTGCAAGCGAAGTCAGCGAGAAAAGTATTTTTGGCGCGCGCGTTGCGGCCGGGATCAGCAGATAGGTCGCTCGCTGCGCCAAAATGCCCGGCCGCCTCCATTCTCTTTTCATCGCGGCCGCAGCAGTGGCAACTCGTCATGCGAGAAAATTTGGATTCTCATTTCATTGATTTCGTCCCCGGAGCGGGCGATGAGCTTGATGACGATTTCAGTTCCATGGAGACTAGGATGTTGCTTCGATCCATTTTCGCACTTGCAGGCGTTGTTGCGATCTGGTCGACCGCCGCCGCGGCCGAAACAATCAAGATTGGTGTGACGCCCGGGCCGCATGCACAAATCCTCGAGGCCGTGAAACCGATCGCGGCGAAGAGCGGGCTCGAGCTTCAGCTCATCGAGTTCTCCGACTATGTCGTTCCGAACGCCGCGCTCGATGCCGGCGACATCCAGGCCAACTCGTTTCAGAACCAGCCCTACCTGGACAACCAGAAAGCCGATCGCGGCTACAAGATCGAGCAGGTGGGACTGACGGTCAATTTTCCGATCGGTGTCTATTCGCGCAAGCACAAGAGCTGGGCCGACGTTCCTGACGGAGCCAAGGTCTCAATTCCCAATGATCCGACCAATGGCGGCCGGGCGCTGCTTCTGCTGCGCGACAAGGGCGCGATTAGGCTGAAGAGCGATGTCGGCTTCAAGCCGACTGTCATCGACATCACCGACAATCCCAGGAAGCTGAAATTCGTCGAAGTCGACGCAGCCCAGGCGCCCCGGGCGCTCGACGATGTCGATGCGGCGGTCATCAACACCAACTACGCGACACAGGCCGGTCTCGATCCGGTCAAGGATCCGATCCTGCACGAGGATCCGAAAGGGCCATACGTCAATCTGATCGCGGTTCGCTCCGCCGACAAGGACAAGCCGTGGGTCAAGATCCTGGTCGATAGCTACCACACGCCGGAGATCAAGGAATTCGTCCAGACCAAGTTCAAGGGCGCGGTGCTGCCCGGCTGGTAGTTGCCGCTCCAATTGCTGAGGGATGATGATGCGTATTCTGATGACGGCGGTTGCCGCGGTAACGCTCCTGGTCGGCACCGCTAGGGCCGAGACGGTCCGGGTCGGCGTCACGGCCGGACCACATGCCGAGATTCTCGAAGTCGTCAAGAAGGTGGCCGCGGGCCATGGGTTCGACATCAAGGTGGTCGAATTCACCGACTACGTGATCCCGAACCAGGCGCTCGCGCTCGGGGATCTCGAGGCCAATTCGTTCCAGCACGAGCCTTATTTGAGGAACCAGATATCGAAGACCGGCTGGAAGATCGTCAAGGTCGCCAACACGATTGCGTCGCCGCAAGGTGTCTACTCGTTGAAATACAAGAAGCTGGCCGATCTTCCGGATGGCGCCCGGGTGGCGATCGCCAACGATCCTTCCAATGGCGCGCGCGGCCTGATGATCCTTGCGCTGCACGGCGTGATCAAGCTCAAGGATCCCAACAACGTCGCGTCGACCATTGCCGACATCACTGACAATCCGAAGCATCTGCGCTTCGTCGAGCTTGATGCCGCGCAGCTGCCGCGTTCCCTGCAAGATGTCGATCTGGTCTCGATCAACAACAATTATGCGGTTCAGGCCGGGCTCAATCCCGCCACCGATGCAATTGCCCGCGAGGCGGCTGATGGCCCGTGGGTCAACATCGTTGCCGTGCGCGAGGCGGACAAGGACAAGCCCTGGGTCAAGCAGCTGATCGATGCCTACCATTCCGAAGAGGTCAAGGCATTCCTCGAGAAGCGCTTCAAGGGCACCTACATCGCAACCTGGTGACGGGCGTTGATCGCCCATCGCCAGGAGGTTTCCAGGCTGATCTTTTCGGCGGCCTCGGTGCGCGCTGCCGTCGAGGCGCGGCGGAAGCCGGCGCCGGGATGCGTAGCGTCAAGATAGGGACCGCGTCCGGGGAACAGCTTCTCGCGGAGCGTGCCCTCGCGATAGGCTGTCTTGTAGACTCCGCGTGACTGCAATTCCGGCACGACGAGGTCGACGAATGACGTCAGCGATTCCGGCGCGACGAGGCGGAACAGGTTGAAGCCGTCGACGTCGGTTTCGTCGGCCCAGGCGATCAGCTCGTCCGCCACGTCCTGGGGTGAGCCGACCACGAATGGCGAGCGTGCGCCGACCCGGCTCAGCGTCGCGAGATCGCCGACCTTGACCGGCCGGTCGCTCCGCAACGTGAAATTCTCGACCATCGACTGGATCGCGTTGCTCTCGACATATTGTACCGCCTGATCGGGACGATAGTTCGAGAAATCGATGCCGGTCCAACCCGAGAGCAGGGCCAGCTGGCCGGCTTGATCAACATACCCTGCGTACTCCTCGAGCAGATCGTTGGCTTCCGCGCGCGTCGGGGCAACGATCACGGTTGCGCCGGCGAACAGGCGGATATCATGGGGATCGCGTCCGAACGCCTTGGCCGCCTCCCTGATCTCGCGTACGGCGCGGGCCAGAATGGGCTTGGTCTGGCCGTTGAGGAAGATCGCCTCCGCGTGCCTCGCCGCGAAGGCGCGGCCGCGCTTCGAGGTTCCCGCCTGATACAGCAACGGTGCGCGTTGTGGCGACGGTTCGGCGAGGTGGATGCCGTCGACCCGGTAATGAGGTCCCTGGTGCCGCACATTGTGGATCCTTGCCGGATCAGTGAACACGCGCGCTGTTCGGTCACGGCGGACCGCACCGTCCTCCCAACTGCCTTCCCATAGCTTGTAGGCCGCCGTGAGGAATTCCTCGGCCGCCTCGTAGCGTTCATCGTGCGCGCGGTTGGCCTCAAGACCCATTCCGCGGGCGCCGCTATCGAGATAGCCGGTGACGATGTTCCAGCCGATCCGGCCGCGAGTGAGATGATCGAGCGTCGAGAAGCGGCGGGCGAACTGGTAGGGATGTTCGTAGGTGAGGTTGGACGTGATGCCGAAGCCGAGATGCTTCGTTGCGTAAGCCATGGCGGAGACGAGCAGGGTCGGCTCGGCGTTCGGCAACTGAACGGCGTGACGCAGCGCGGTCTCAGGACTGCCGCCGTAGACGTCATAGATGCCGAAGACGTCGGCCAGGAAGACGCCGTCGAGCAGGCCGCGTTCGGCCGTTCTGGCATAGTCCACCCAATAGTCGAGCGAGTTGTAGTTAAGTGAAGTGTCGCGCGGATGCGACCAGAGGCCGGCCCAGTTGTGGCTCGGCGCCATCATGTTGAACGCGTTGAAGCGAAGCTCCTTCGGTCTGGTCATCGCGTGATTCCGCCAATTGAGGACTGAGAGGTGATTTATCACGTCAGCTGCGCGGCTTTATTTTCTATTCGGAGAGACAGGATCAAAATCGTGCTCCGTCGCCGATCCGGCGCAGCAGAGATTCGTTTGTTCGACTTCGTCGTGCTGTTCGAAATGACGGCATGCGCGACATTGCGTACCGATTTGCAGGCGCGATCAGCAGATGGCCCATCAGCTCCGCTGAGCCGTTCAAACCGGCGGCGCAGTGAAACAAATGTTACGCGATCGGCGCAACGGCTGAAAAATTAGCGACGCCATCAGACGCGCCGTCAGCACGCTCATCGCTATTTTCTCCGATGTCTCGACAGTCGCGGACGCTGCTGCGCATCATTCTTTGCCTTTTGATGCTGGGTCCACGGATTTCAGGAGATTTTCGAGATGCCGATCGAAACCAAGAATGTCGAGACGCTCGCCTTGCATGGCGGATCGTACCGGTCCGACCCGGCGACCGGCGCCGTCGCCGTTCCGATCTACCAAACGACGTCCTTTCAATTCGAGAATACCGATCACGCATCGCGGCTGTTCGCCTTGGAGGCGATCGGACAGATCTACACCAGGATCAAGAACCCGACGGCTGACGCGTTCGAGGAGCGCTTGGCCGCGCTGGAAGGCGGCGTTGGCGCACTGGCCGTGGCGTCAGGCCAGTCGGCGACGGCCTACGCGATCTTCAACATCGCGCAAGCCGGCGACAATATCGTCTCATCGACCGATCTGTACGGCGGCACCTGGACGCTGCTGTCGCAGACGCTGAAGCAGTTCGGCATCGAGGTTCGCTTCGTCGATCCGGCCGATCCGGAAAACTTCCGCCGGGCGACCGATGCGAAGACCCGGGCCTACTTCGCCGAGACGCTGCCGAACCCGAAGCTCAACGTCTTCCCGATCAGGGAAGTCGCGGATATCGGCCGTTCGCTCGGCGTGCCGCTGATTCTCGACAACACCGCCGTCCCGCTCATTGCGCGCCCGTTCGAGCACGGCGCGGCGATTGTCGTCTATTCCGCGACAAAGTATATCGGCGGCCACGGCACGTCGATTGGCGGAGCGATCATCGATGGCGGAAATTTCGACTGGGCGGCGCACGCCGAGCGGTTCCCGCTGCTGACGCAGCCGGACGATGCCTATCACGGCGCGATCTGGACCGAGGCAGCCAAGCCGCTCGGTCCGATCGCCTACATCCTGCGCGCACGCGTGAAGCTGCTGCGCGATCTCGGCGCCGCGGTCGCTCCCCAGAACGCATTTCAGTTCATCCAGGGACTGGAGACCTTGCCGCTGCGGTTGCGTCAGCACAACGAGAACGCGATCAAGGTCGCGAACTTCCTGGCACGGCATCCCGCCGTTTCGCATGTGATCTTTCCCGGACTGCAGAGCGGGGAGGACCGGCGCCGCGCCGATCTCTATCTGAAGGGCGGCTATGGCGGGCTGGTCGGCTTCGAGCTGAAAGGGGGCGTCGAGGCCGGCCGTCGTTTCATCGATGCGCTGAAACTGTTCTATCACGTCGCCAACATCGGCGATGCGCGCTCGCTGGCGATCCACCCGGCATCGACCACCCATCAGCAGCTGAGCGCCGCGGAGCAGCTCGCGGCAGGCGTGACGCCCGGCTACATCAGGCTTTCGGTCGGCATCGAGCATCCCGACGACATCCTCGCCGACATCACCCAGGCATTGGCCGAGGCTGAGGCGGGAAGCAGCGGCCGCAAGGCGGCCTGATCGATCCCAGAAGACGGAGTTGAAACCGAGACCATGAAGACATTGTTGCGCCTGGCGCAGGCAGCTGGCGTGCTGCTTGCCATGACTGCGGCCGCCGTTGCGGACGAACCTCTCAAGATTGCGACCAGCGCCGGCCCGGTCGGTCAGCTGGCTGCCTTTGCCGCCAAGCTCGCCAAGGACAAGGGGCAGGACGTCAAGATCGTTGAGCTGTCGGACTGGGTCGCGTTGAACGAGGTGGTGAACAGCGGCGACGTCGACGCCAATCTGTTCCAGCACGCCACCTATCTCGCGATCCAGAACAAGCAACGCGGTTTCAACCTGATCCAGGTCGACAAGGTCGGCGTGATCGCGCCCGTCGGGCTGTTCTCGAGGAAGATCAAGTCGCTCGACGAGATCAAGTCCGGCGACAGCGTTGCGATCCCGAACGAGCCGCTCAACGGCGCGCGTGGCTTGATCCTGCTCGAACGCGCCGGACTGATCAAGCTGGCGCCGGGCAAGGGTTTTTCGGTGAGCCGGTTTGATATCATCGAAAATCCCAAGAACCTGAAGATCGTCGAGCTCGATCCGGCGCAGACCTACCGGTCGCTCGACGACGTCACGCTTGCGCTCGTCAATATCACCTATCTGATACCGGCCGGCGGTGATCCGAAGTCGGCGCTGGTGATCGACCGCACGGTCGATGACGGTCTCGTGCTGCGCTTTACCGCGCGGCCGGACAAGAAGGACGATCCGCGCCTGAAGGCCTTCATCCAGGTCTTCAACTCGCCGGAGGTCAAGCACTTCATCGAGGAGAAGCTGCCGGCGTTCATTCCGGCCGGTTTCGGCAGCTAGAGCGTTGTCGAGCGAAGTGGACGCCGGTTCGCGTGAAGAGGCGCGTCGGAACAAAGGGCTGGAGTTTCGGTCTTGATTCAATCAGAGCCGAAGCCCTAAAAGCGCGCGGGGGATGCGAGTTGCCGCTCCTCGTCGGCGCGAACCAGCAGAGCGGCAAGCTCGGCGCATTGGTTGCGGATGTCGGGAATTGCGCTGATTTCCCAGAACGCGGCGCGCGTGAGCGGGCCGACGGCATACAGGCGGCGTGAGGGGACGCCGTCGTGACCGATGATTGCGCAATTGCGATCAGTTTCTATGCCGATGCGGAGCGGATCGACGCGCGCCAGGCCAAGCTCGAGCAGGCTGCGCACCGCGGGATTGGCGGTTGCGCGCGGATCCTTGACGATGCCGGTGCAGTCGACGATGGCGCCGACATGCATGCGATGGAGCTTGGTCTCGCCGCGTCGCCGGTAACTCACGGTCGCGCCTGTCCGGTCGGGCTCGGCCGAGATCAGCTTCGCGGCCATCGGGGTGAGCCGGCCTCCATAGATCGCTTCGGTGATGCGGACCTCCACTTCCGGCGCCATCCGATGCCGATGCACGTCCCACCAGGCGCGTGCGTGCTCGAGGAACCGGCGCTTGGACGAAAGCGGGAGCTCACGCCACAGCCGCTGGGTGTGGGGGCGAAGCCCGTCGATGACGCTGCGCCAGTCGCCGCCCGCTGCGATGTGCCGGTCGATGCGGCCGCGAAGCCAGCGAAGCAGGCTGCCGATTCCGGAGCCGAAGGGGACCTCCGCCTCCTCGATGCGTACGGCGTCGACCCGGCGGTGCGGTTTGGCGAGAAGGCCCCGCCGCGACATCGCAACGATCGGCCCGCGATGTCCGTCGCGCAGCAACGACAGCACGTAATCGACCATCGTCAAGCCCGTGCCGAGGATCAGGACGGTCGCGTCGTCGGCGATCGCGGCGGCAGACGGTGCTGCCCAGGGATCGGCATGACCCGGGCTGTTCGCGCGTGGATCGTGCCCGGTTGCGAGAACGACGATGTCGCCGATCAGCTGCCGGCCGTCGTCGAGGCTGGCGGTGACGTCGCCTCGCCGTTCGCGGAGGGCGATGCACCTGCCGTGCACGATCGACAGGCGTTGGATGTCGGCCTGATCGGACGCCTGTTGCTCGAGCAGACTGGCAATGTAGTCGCCAAAGATGCGCCGCGGCACGAAGCAATAGGGATCAGGGCAGAGCGGCGCGTCCGCCCCGCGCGAGATCAGCCAGTGCCAGAAATGATCCGGCTGGTCGGGCAGCGCGCTCATATTCGCGACCCGTACATTGAGCAGATGATCCGGATTGCCGGTATGATAGGCGATGCCGCGCCCGATGTCGGGACGCTGCTCGATCAGGCTGACGCGGACATCGTCCGTCGGTTGACGCAGTAGCTGGTGCGCCAGCAGGACGCCGCTCGCGCCCCCGCCGACGATGATGACGTGACGCGCTCGAGGAGCTGTCATGTTATCGCTCTGTGCGTGATCCGGCCGCACGACATGCGCGGCGTGGGCAGACTGACGTCAGCGTGGCGATGGATCACATCTGCCGCGGTCTCGATTGGGCATGCGTCAAGGCAACCAGCAATCAGCCGTGAGGACCAAACAGAAAGAGTTCGTGCATGTCCTTGCCGTCGGGGTTGGCAGCGCGCGCCAACCGCCGCTGCCATCTCTTCAGCCGGCGGGCTGCGCGACGAAGGACGTGGAGCCAAGAGGATGTCCGCACCCAGAGTCTCCTTCGCATTCCGAGCCGTTCGACGAACGATAACACGCCCCTGTTCGGGACGCGCGCGAAACTCGGCGGCGTCGCGAAGTTTGCAATCAGACGCGCATGGCGAGGCGTCTTGCAGCAGAGAGATGCTCTCGCGACGCGGCGCCAGGAAAATTCATTCCGGGCAATGTTGCCCGATCGCCGAGCTTGTGGAATTGTCCGACCGGATGGTCAATAAATGGCGGTTTGGAGGCAGGCTGTAGTCCCGGAACTTTGCGACTATTGACTGACATCCCTGGACGATGGCCGAACGGCCGCCTGGTGGAACGGACAAGACATGGCCCGATCGCGCGCCAAGGACTATGACGACAAGCGCCTCTCGATGCTGCATCGCTCGGCCAAGCTGTTTGCCGCATCGGGATATGTCGGCACGTCGATGAACACCATCGCCGACGCCTGCGGTGTCTCGAAGGCGCTGCTCTATCACTATTATCCCGACAAGGAAGCGATCCTGTTCGATATCCTGTCGTCGCATCTCGCGAAGCTGGTGGCGGCGGTCCGCAAGGCGAGCGCACAGGCCGGCGATCCGGTCGCACGCTTCAGGACGATCGTTGCGACCCTGCTCGAGCTCTACCGGCATGCCGACGCCGAGCATCAGGTCCAGATCTCAAGCCTCAAGCTGTTGCCGAAGGACAAGCAGCAGCCGCTGCTCGCAAGCGAGCGGATCCTGGTCGGGATCATGTCGGATGCACTCGCCGCCGCAGTACCGGCGGCGAAGCAGAAGCGCGCACTCAAGCCGCTGACGATGAGCGTCTTCGGCATGCTGAACTGGCATTACATGTGGTTCCGCGAGGGCGGGCCGATGACCCGCGCCGAATATGCCGGTTTCGTCGCGCAGCTCGTGCTGGCCGGCGCCGACGATGCCGCGGCCACCGTCACTCGGCCGCGCGGCAGGGCCAAATCGGCCGGCCGCAGCCGGCAGGCCGAGTTGCTCTGACGCGGGCCGTTAAGCCCGCATCGCATTCATCGTCAGTAGCTCATAGGTCGCCGCGGTTTCGCCGGTGCTGGTCGTGATCTCGACGTCCCAGCGTACCTCGCCATATTGCTTGTTGCGCGGCATCTTCTCCTTCGCGGTCAGCCGCACCTGGATCTGTTCGCCGGGCTGGACGGGTTTGACGAAGCGCAGCGAGTCGAGGCCGTAGTTCGCCAGCACCGGCCCGTAGTCGGGATCGACGAACAGGCCGGCGGCAAACGACAGCAGCAGGTAGCCATGCGCGACGCGGCCCGGGAAGAACGGATGCCCCTTGGTCGCTTCCTCGTCCATATGGGCGTAGAAGGTGTCGCCCGTGAAATGCGCGAAGTGCTCGATGTCGTCGAGCGTGATCTGCCGCGACTTCGAGACCAGCGTGCGGCCGATCTCGAGATCGTCATAGTGATAGCGGAACGGGTGGAGGTCGCCTTCGAGCATCGGGCTGCCCTTGAACCAGCGGCCGGTGACGCCGCTCAGCATCGCCGGCGAGCCCTGCAACGCGGTGCGTTGCATGTAGTGCTGGAGGCTGCGGACGCCGCCCAGTTCCTCGCCGCCACCGGCCCGGCCGGGGCCGCCGTGAACCATCTGCGGCATCGGCGAACCGTGTCCGGTGTGCTCGCTCGCGCAGTCGCGATCGATGATCGCGACGCGGCCGTGAAAACTGCCGATGCCGAAGGCTAGTTCGGTCGCGGCCGGGATGTCGTGCGTGTAGATGGATGCGACGAGGCTGCCGCCGCCGCGATTGGTCAGCGCGATGGCCTGATCCAGATCGTCGTATCCCATCACGGTGCTGACAGGGCCGAACGCCTCGATCTCGTGGACTGCGGTTGCGGCGAGCGGCTTCGCACAATGCAGCAGCAGCGGCGGAACGAAGGCGCCGCGCTTCGCGTCGGCATCGAGCAGCGCGAAGTTGCCGGGATCGCCGGCCACCAGTTCGGCTTCGGCGCGAAGCTTCGCGACATGGACAAGCACATCGCTGCGCTGGCCGAGCCCGACCAGCGGCCCCATCCTGACCTTGTCGTTCTCGGGATTGCCGATCATGACCTTGGCCAGACGGTCGCGCAGCGCCGTGATCACGGCGTCGAGCTGCGCCGATGGCACCAGCGCGCGGCGGATCGCGGTGCATTTCTGCCCCGCCTTGACCGTCATCTCCTTGGCCACTTCCTTGACGAAGAGGTCGAACTCCGGGCTGCCCGGTACGGCGTCCGGAGCGAGGATTGCGGCGTTCAGCGAATCCCGTTCGGCGATGAACCTGACCGCCTCGCGCGCGATGACCGGATGCCGCTGCAGTTTTTGCGACGTGTCGGCCGAGCCTGTGAAGGACACCACGTCCTGGCAGGTCAGATGGTCGAACAGGTCGCCGGTCGTTCCGACGATGAATTGCAGCGCGCCTTCGGGCAGCACGCCGGATTCGGTGATGATCCGGACCAGCTCGTAAGCGACATAGGAGGTGACCGTCGCGGGCTTGGTCACGACGGGCACGCCGGCCAGCAGCGCGGGCGCCAGCTTCTCCAGCATGCCCCAGCACGGGAAGTTGAACGCGTTGATGTGCACGGCGATGCCGTGCAGCGGCGTCATAATATGCTGACCGGCGAATGCGCCACCCTTGGAGAGCCCTTCGACATTGCCGTCGAGCAGGAATTTGCTGTTCGGAAGCTCGCGGCGTCCCTTGCCGGCATAGGCGAACAACGTGCCGATGCCGCCGTCGACGTCGATGACAGCGTCGGTGCGGGTTGCGCCCGCATGGAACGACAGCTTGTAGAGCCGGTCCTTGTGCTGGGTCAGATAGTCGGCGAGCGCCTTCAGCAAGCCCGCGCGCTGGTGGAACGTCAGTTTTCCAAGATGCTTGCCGCCGACCGCGCGGCCATAGGCGAGGATCTCGCGCATGTCGAGATCGCTTCCGGTCGTGACCGCCACCACATCGCCGGTGACGGCACTGTGAACTTCGGCTGCCGGTTCGCCCGGGCCGGACCATTTTCCGCGCACGAAACTGTCGAGCTTCATGACGTTGTCCGCCGTCCGTGCACCGCTGGATTGAGGCTGTGTCATCGCAATTGGACCTTCTGACTTGTGATCAATGATGCGTCTCGCCTTGGCGGCGGAATGTTCAATCGGAAACGTTTCAATCCTTGGCTCGTCCGACAAAGCGCGGGGCGCGCTTTTCGAGAAAGGCGGTGACGCCTTCGGCATAGTCCGCCGACCGGCCGGCACGGCCCTGCAGCTCGCGCTCGAGATCGAGCTGCGCATCGAGCGTGTTGGTCTCGGAGGCATCGAGCGCCCGCTTGATCAGCGCAAGACCATCGGTCGGCTGTGTCGCAAGCGAGGCGGCGAGGGCGTGGGCCTCGGCCATCAGGTCGGAATCCTCGACCACCTTCCAGATCATGCCCCATGTCTCCGCCCGCTCGGCGGAGATCGGCTCGGCGAACATGGCCAGTGCGCGCGCTCGCGCGCCGCCGACGAGCCGCGGAAGCAACCAGGTGCCGCCGGTGTCAGGGACGAGGCCAAGCTTGGCGAAGGCCTGGATGAACTTGGCCGACCGCGCGGCGATCACGATGTCGCAAGCAAGGGCCAGGTTTGCGCCGGCGCCCGCGGCGACCCCGTTGACGGCGCACACGACCGGCATCGGAATGCCGCGCAGCTTGCGCACCAGCGGATTGTAGAATTTTTCGATCGGTGCGGAGAGGTCCGGCGTTTCGCCGGGCGTGAACACGCCATCGGAAAGATCCTGCCCGGCGCAGAATCCGCGTCCGGCTCCGGTCAGGATCAGCGCGCGGCAGGACTTGTCCTGTTCCGCCGCGATCAGTGCGGCCATCAGTGCGGCGTGCAGATCGGCGCTGAAGGAATTCAGGCGATCGGGCCTGTTGAGCGTCAGGACGCGATATCCGGCGCGGATATCGGTCAACACCAAATCGCTGACCATGATGACCTCCCGTTGCGGCTTCTGACGGCCGAAAGGTTGCGTGACGTGGGCTTGGATTACTATTGACCGTCCGGTCAGTCAATTATAATCCGCGTAACGGCATGGATGACGACGTCGGGCAACATCGAGCGAGCACGATTTCGGTTGCGATTTCAGACCCGACAAGAACGTCAGGATGATCCGGCGCGCATCGCCTGTCTGCAGCAAAAGTGCCGATACGTAAGCACGGTCCCGTGCACTCGAGCGGTGTCATGCTGCCACAAATCGGCCGCATATCGGCGGCGACCTCCCGCCGCCATAAGGATCAGCCGATGACGATGCAGTCGCCGGATATCACCGGGTTTCGGTTCTCGACCGCGGATTTCGGCGAGCGCGACCGCTTGCCGATCTTTCGCGAGCAGATCGGGCGGATGATCGTGAAGCTCGATCCGGAGCCGCTGAGCGCCGGCGCGTTCCATGCCGAAGCCAATGTGCGCGAGCTGCCTGGGCTCGGCATCGGATCGTGGGCGTGCAGCAACCTCAAGATCGCACGGCCGCGCGAGCTGCTCGACGGCAATGACGACCTCGTGCTGACGATCATCACGAGCGGCAACACCCGCGCATCGCAGCGCGACCGCGACATCGAGCTCGGCCCGGGGCAGGCCGTGCTGCAGTCGAGCGCGGAGGCCGGCAACATGGCGGTCCCGGTCTCGCCGAGCCGTTTCGTCGGTCTCAGGCTGCCGCGCAAGGCGCTGGCAGCGCTGGTCCGCGATCCCGAGGACATGCTGGTCCGGCCGTTGCCCGCGAACACCGAGGCGATGCGCCTGCTGGCGCTCTACATCAGGGAGCTTGACGACAGCTACCTGCTCGCGACGCCCGAACTGTGCGGCGCCGTCGTCCGGCATCTGGTCGATCTCGGGGCGTTGATCATCGGCGCGAACCGAGATGCGGCGGCTGCCGCGGAAGACGGCGGGCTGGCGGTCGCGCGGCTCGCCGCGGTCAAGGCCGACATCAACGATAATCTCAGCTATGGCGATCTCACCTTGCCTGCGGTGGCCGCCCGGCTGAGGCTTACGCCGCGCCATATCCAGCGGCTGTTCGAAAGCGTCGGTTCGACGTTCTCGGAATTCGTGCTCGGCCAGCGCCTGGCGCGTGCGCATCATTTGCTGACCGATCCGCGCCACAGCGGCAGCACCATCGGTACGATCGCATTCGAAGTCGGGTTCGGCGATCTGTCCTACTTCAACCGCACCTTCCGCCGGCATTACGGCGTGACGCCGTCGGATATCCGCGCCGTGCCGCGGCGCTCCTGACCGAATATCGCAATCTCCCTGAGAGGGCGTCGGGTCGTTGCCTGCGGTTCGCTGCAACCCGGCGCGCGCCAGATCTGTTCGATCACCCGTCGGCGGCGCGCTGCAGACAGCGCTCTGTGTGCTGTCGCGCACACAGGATCGCCGCCAATCGTCCGCCGCGGGCGATTTCAGACGTCAATGCACGACAACGTGTTTCACATTGTTGCCCGATGTCGCATATGTCCAATCCCCCGTCGCCCCAGTCCGAGCCTGCCAATCGTCCCGCGCTTAAAAGGCAGCCTCCCGGTGATCGTTGCAATCGGCGGATTCGTCGATTGCGATGCATTGAGGCGACTTGAGACCATCGAGGAGAATGTGATGAAGTTTGCACTTCGAGGATATTTTCTTGCGCTCGGCGCGAGCCTGGCCTTGTCCGGCGCCGCCATGGCACAGGATATCAGTGTTGGCGTGGTCGGGCCGATGACCGGCTCCGAGGCGAGCTTCGGCCAGCAGTTCAAGAATGGTGCTGATCTTGCGATCGCCGACATCAATGCGGCGGGTGGCGTGCTTGGCAAGAAGCTGAAGCTGGAGGTCGGCGACGATGCCTGCGATCCGAAGCAGGCGGTGTCGGTTGCCGAGAAGATGGCAGGTGCGAGGATTCCGTTCGTCGTTGGGCATTTCTGCTCATCGACCTCGATTCCTGCGTCGGACGCCTATGCCGAGGGCAATGTGCTGCAGATCACGCCGGGCTCGACCAATCCGCAATTCACCGAGCGCGGGTTGTGGAACACGTTCCGTGTCTGCGGCCGGGATGACCAGCAGGGCACGGTCGCGGCCGCCTACATTATCAAGAACTACAAGACCAAGAACGTCGCGATCATCCACGACAAGACGACCTACGGCAAAGGCCTTGCCGACGAAACGAAGAACGCCATCAACGCCGCGGGCGTGAAGGAAAAGCTCTATGAGGCCTATACCAAGGGCGATAAGGATTTTGCTGCCCTGGTATCCCGCTTCAAGAAGGAGTCGATCGATTTCGTCTATGTCGGCGGCTATTATGCCGAGGCAGCGTTGATCCTGCGCCAGATGCGCGAGCAGGGCGTCAATGCGGTGCTGATGGGCGGCGACGCCCTGGTCGACAAGCAGTTCGCCGCGATCGCAGGTCCGCTCGCCGAAGGCTCGCTGTTCACCTTCTCGCCCGACCCGCGCAAGAAGGCGACCGCGGCCGCGACCTTGAAGAAGTTCAAGGACAAGGGCATCGATCCCGACGGCTACACGCTCTACAGCTACGCCGCGTTCCAGATCTGGAGCCAGGCCGCAGCCCGTGCCCAGACCACGGACGCCAAGAAGGTCGCGGCGGCCATCAAGGCCGGAAGCTGGGATACTGTGCTCGGCAAGATCAGCTACACGCCGAAGGGTGACATCACCCTGATCGACTACGTCGTGTACCGCCGCGACAAGGACGGCAACTACGCCGAACTGCCGGCCGGTCAATGATCGCCCGAGCGTTTTCGAGCGAACCGGATACCGGTTCGCGTGAAGAAAACGCGTCAAAGCGAAATCGAGAGCCTCCGTTCCGATGCAATCGGAACGGACGCAACCCTGGCCAGGCTGAATCGTTTCCCGCTGCGCCCGTGACCGGCGCATCCGGTCACACGTTCCGGGCAAAGCGCGCAGCGCCGGGGATCGGCGTGAGCCATTCGACGGCGCGATCGGTATAGATCTCGGCTTGCGGCTGCAATCCTTCCATGCTGTCGAGCGTGCCGGCTTTCACCACGACCTTGCCGGGCATCAATGCGGTCTTCGCAAGCAGAGGGGACCCGCAGCGCCCGCAGAAATGACGATCGACCGGATGGCCGCTGTCGCCCTTGTCGACGAACACCACCGTCTCGCCCGACTGCTGGTAGTCGGCTTCGCGGATCACGAGGTTGAACGAAAACAGGCTGCCGCTTTGCCGCTGGCAATGTGTGCAATGACATATCGCGATGCTCCGCGGTTCGCTCTTGAGCGTGTAACGCACCGCGCCGCACAGGCAGCCGCCGTTCCGTTCCTGCATGCTGGTTTCTCCCTTACGATGACGCCGTCGCCGGACAAGGACGCCGCCTCAGGCGTCGCCAATCACGGCATCGATGAATGTGATGGCGGATTCCCTCAACTGCTTGCGGCTGTATCCGGCGCGCTCCATCACGGCGAGTCCGCGCGTGAACGTCACGATGACGCGCGCCAGCCGGTTCGCATCGGCCGGGCTGCGCCTGTTCGGCGCCGCGCTGATGGCCTTGCCGACCAGCTGCTCGAGCCGGGTAAGCACGTCCAGCACGCGCTGGCGCACGTCCGCGCTCGAAATGGACGCGTCGAGCGCGGTGCGCGTCGTCAGGCAGCCCCGCTGCGGCGTGCCGTCCGTCATGTTGACGATGATCATGTCAAAGAAGCTCCTCAGCCTCGCTGAGGTATCGCCCTGCGCCAGCGCGCTGCCGGCCGCGTCCAGGAATTGCGCGGCATACTGATCGAAGGCGCGCAGGAAGATCGCTTCCTTGTCGCCATAGGCGTTGTAGAGGCTGCCGCGCTGGACGCCGGTCGCGGCCGCGAGGTCCTGCATGGTCGCATCGTGCAGGCCCTTGCGCCAGAACACGTCGAGCGCGGTCGCGATCATCTCGTCCTCGTCGAACTGACGCACGCCCACCATTCGATCTACTCCATCGGGTCATTCTTGACACAATCGTCAATATTGACAATGATGTCAAGAATGAACCCGAGGAGATCCGGATGATTACCGCCGTCACGACGTTCAAGCTGCCGAAGCCGATCACCCGCGAGGAGGCCCGCAGCATCTTCCTGAGCACCGCGCCGATCTATCGCGGCATTCAGGGGCTGTTTCGAAAGACCTATGTGCTGTCCGAGGACGGGCTGACGGCCGGCGGCATCTATTTCTGGAACTCGAGGGTGGAGGCGGAAGCGCTGTACACCGACGCGTGGCGCGCCCGCGCCCGGGAGAAATACGGCGCCGATCCGATCGTGACCTATTTCGAGAGTCCTGTGGTGGTCGACAACCTTGCCCAGCAGATTGTCGCCGACGATTAGCAACGATGCAGCGGTGGCCGATGCGCATCACAGCGCATTGAGCGCCGTGCGCGATGGAGCGAGCGGTAGCCATTCCGGAATCTGCCGCCTGGCGAGCCAGTACGGACGCCAGATCGCGCGCCAGGTCGGGCGGTCGAGAGGCGCGGTGCCCCATCTGCGCTGCTCAATCTCCATCCGCAACAGGTCGTGGCTATGCAGCCATTGGCGCGCTGCCCACCAAACCTCGCGCGGCATCCCGGCGTTCCGGATACCGGTAAGCTCGGCGATGCCTGGCAACGGGCCCTCAAAACGCGCCGCAACCCTCAGGGTGGCGACGCGTTGCCCGCTCCGCCTGACGCTCCACAGCCGCGAGCGATTGTGGGCGAGGTTGGGACCGTAGGTGCGCAGGCAATTCTGCATCGCTTCCGCCTCCTCCGAGATATCCGCGGTCGAGTTCAGCGGGATGAAGTCGTAACCGTCAACGCGGCCCGGCTGCAGCCACATATCTGCGATCTTCTCCGAGCCGAGGCTGACATGCAGCGCGATCATCGTGCTCCACGCATCGGCGGCCGCGAGCGCCGAGCCGATCTGCATGCTCGGCGTCCACCTCCGGTCGATCAGCGTGTTTCCCAGCGTCGCCGGCTGCGTGGAGAACCACGCCCACAGGCCGACGAGCCGCAATCGCGCAGGATCGGTGCGCGGCGGCGCCCGGACCAACTCGCGCGCGATCCAGACCGCCGCCGGTCCATGTGCGAGCTCGGCAACCGCCGCGACGGATTTCAACCAGATCGGCGCGAGCTTCGGTGATGGCGGCAGGTGGTTCGCGATCTGCCGGCGAAACACCTCGTCATCGGGCAGTCCCGTGATCGGAGCGGTGAACGCTTCCGGCGGCAATCTTCGCAGCCACAGCGGAATGCCCGCCGCGGAGGCGGCGTCCGCGCGCGAGCGGCCGTCGATGACGCATGCGCGTGCGCGCGCCGAAGCGATCCCGGCTCGCGGGACCGCCAGCGCGAACAGCAGCGCAGGAAAGCTCGCGGCAAGGTCCGCAAGACGCGTGTGCCGCATGGCCAGCGCGCGGACCTTTCCCTGAACGTGCGGATGATACCTCCGCAGCTGACGTTCGAGCAGCACGGAGCGTGTGGCCTCCCGACGGGAGGCCACCAGAAGCGTCGAGGTCATGACAAAAGTTCCGCAAGCGCGGAGCCGAAGGCCCCGCAGCAGATTCGATTGCGTGTGGGTGTTGCGATTTCACCCGGGATCCGATCCCGGGACACGCGTCAAATATCGCGCGGCGAACCCGGGAAGCGCACAGACCTGAACATCGTCGCCTCCTGCGTTGAAATTACGGAGCGCCCCCATAGCCTATTTCCCGCCGCCAGGCAACGTGAAGCTGTGCATTGCGTTTTAGCGATGTGGTGCGTGCGCGATGAGAGGCCTCACCGCGGCATCGATCGCTGAGGTCTCTTCACGATCCCGGTCAACGACGCTAGTCTGGTGAGGGGTTAACAAGAAACGCAGGCGGGAGGCGATAATGACCCAACAACAACCCTCCGATCCAGGCTCCCCGGCACTGCCACGCCGCAGGCTCGGCCGCACCGGGCTCGATGTCTCCATTCTCGGCTTCGGCACGGCGCCGCTCGGCGACCTGTTCGCACGGCTCGACGACACTGCTGCGATCGCAGCAGTGGAGCGGGCGTTTGCGCTGGGCATCAACCTGCTGGATTCCTCGCCGCTCTACGGCCATGGCCTCGCCGAACACCGCAGCGGCACCGCGCTGCGCCGCGTGGCGCGCGACGACGTCGTCGTCTGTACCAAGGTCGGGCGCTGGATGGACCCGTTCCACGGCCGTGGCGACGGCTCCAATTTCGTCGGCGGCGCGCCGCATCGCGCGGTGTTCGACTATTCCTATGACGGCACCATGCGCTCGGCGGAGCAGTCGCTGCTGCGGCTCGGCACCGATCGCATCGACCTGCTTTTGATCCACGACGTCGACGTCTGGACCCACGGAGCTGACGCGATCGAGGCGCGGTTTCGCGAGGCGATGGAGGGCGCCTATGTTGCGCTCGACAAGTTGCGTTCCGAACGCGTGGTCAAGGGTATCGGGATCGGCGTCAACGAGGCCGAGATGTGCGTGCGCTTCGCCAAGGCCGGAACGTTCGACACCATGCTGCTTGCCGGCCGCTACTCGCTGCTCGAGCAACCCGCGCTCGCTGAATTCCTGCCGCTGGCGCAAGCCCAGGGCATCGGTATGATGCTTGGTGGCGTCTTCAACTCCGGCATCCTGGCGACCGGCGCGGTTGCCGGCGCCAAGTACAATTACAAGGACGCGCCGCCGGACGTGATGCAGAAGGTGGCGGCGATCGATCGCGTCTGCCGCGCCCACGATGTGGCGCTGCCGACCGCCGCGCTGCATTTCGCGCTCGGCCATCCGGCGGTGGCAAGCCTCGTGCTCGGCGCGCAGACGCCGCAGGAGGTCGAGCGCAACGTCGCCGCGTTGTCGTCGCCCGTGCCTGCCGCGCTGTGGCGCGACCTGAAGAATGAGGGGCTGCTCGACCAGCATGCGCCGGTGCCGGCATGATGCGGATCGACGCCCATCACCATGTCTGGACCCTGGCGCGCGCCGATTACGGCTGGCTGACGCCCGAACGCGGGCCGATCTACCGCGACTTCGGCCTGGCCGATCTGGCGCCGCATCTCGCCGCGGCCGGGATCGAAGGCACCATCCTGGTGCAGGCCGCACCGACCGAAGCGGAAACCGCATTCCTGCTCGATATCGCCAAAGGAGCCGAGCAGGTGCGCGGCGTGGTCGGCTGGATCGACTTCGACGCCGCCGATGCCGCGGCGCGGATCGATGCGATTGCTGGGCGCGAGCTCCTGGTCGGCCTGCGGCCGATGGTGCAGGACATCGCCGACGAGGATTGGCTGCTGCGCCCCGAACTGGCGGCGCCGCTCGAGGCCATGGCGCGGCATGACCTCGTCTTCGACGCACTGGTGCTGCCGCGCCATCTGCCGCGGCTCATCCAGGTGGTCGATCGCCATCCGGACCTGCAATTCGTGCTCGACCATTTCGCCAAGCCGCACTTTGCGACCGGCGACATCGCGGCCTGGAAGGACGACATCGCAAGCCTCGCCACACGATCCAACGTCGTCTGCAAACTCTCGGGCCTCGCGACCGAGGCGGCGCCGAACTGGCAGGTTGCCGATCTCAGCGAGGCCGTGGATCATGCACTGGCATGTTTCGGGCCGCAGCGGATGTTGTGGGGCAGCGACTGGCCCGTCGTCAACCTCGCCGGCGGCTATGCGCACTGGTTCGCGGCGGCGGAGAGCCTGCTTGCTGATTTGTCAAGTGAAGCAAGAGCTGCGATTTTCGGCGGCAATGCGGCGCGGGTTTATTTGTCAAGCCGCGGACGGCCAACATCCCGGAAATAGATTGCGGCGTGCGCCCAATTTGATCCACAGCGCGCCTTGATGAATCATTCCGGGATGGTCCATAAGCGGCGTCCGCGCCGTCGGTGATCCGGCGGCGCAACGGAATTTTAGAGAGATGAGCGTGGCAAAGATTCATCGTCAGATTGCGCAGGAGCTCGGGGTTCGCGACGAACAGGTCGAGGCGGCGGTGACGCTGCTCGACGGCGGCGCCACGGTGCCGTTCATCGCGCGATACCGCAAGGAGCTCACCGGCGCGCTTGATGACGCCCAGCTGCGCACGCTGGAAGAACGGCTGACTTATTTGCGCGAACTCGAGGAGCGCCGCACCGCGGTGCTCAATTCGATCCGCGAGCAGGGCAAGCTCGACGCCGCGCTCGAGGCCCAGATCATGGCCGCCGACAGCAAGGGTCGGCTCGAGGACATCTATCTGCCGTACAAGCCGAAGCGTCGCACCAAGGCCGAGATCGCCAAGGAGGCCGGCCTCGAGCCGCTCGCCGATCAGCTTCTCACACAGCCCGAGAGCGATCCGAACGAGGCCGCGACGCCCTTCGTCAATGCCGAGAAGCAGGTCGCCGACGTCACTGCCGCGCTCGACGGTGCGCGCGCGATCCTGGTCGAGCGCTTCGCCGAGGATGCCGACCTGATCGGCGCGCTGCGCGAGGAGATGTGGTCGAACGGCATCATGGCCTCGACCGTCCGCATCGGCAAGAAGACCGAAGGCGAGAAGTTCAAGGACTATTTCGACTTCTCCGAGCCGCTGCCGAAGCTGCCGTCGCACCGCATCCTGGCGCTGTTCCGCGGCGAGAAGGAAGAGATCCTCGACCTCGCCATCAAGCCGGAGGCGCAGGAGCCGGTCGTAGGCCAGCCCGGCCGCTACGAGCTCAAGATCATGAACCGCTTTGCGATCTCCAACCAGGGCCGCAAGGGCGACAAGTGGCTGACGGAGACGGTGCGCTGGGCCTGGCGCACCAAGATCCAGATCCATCTCAATATCGATTTGCGGCTGCGGCTGTGGACCGCGGCGGAGACCGAGGCGGTGCGTGTGTTCGCCTCGAATCTGCGCGACCTCTTGCTCGCGGCGCCGGCCGGCGCGCGCGCCACCATGGGGCTCGATCCCGGCTATCGCACCGGCGTCAAGGTCGCGGTGATCGATGCGACCGGCAAGGTGGTGGCGCACACGGCGATCTTCCCGCACGAGCCGCAGCGGCGCTGGGATGAGGCGCTCGCCATTCTCGGCAAGCTCGCGATCGAGCATGGCGTCGAGCTGATCGCGATCGGCAACGGCACCGCCTCGCGCGAGACCGACAAGCTCGCCGCCGAGCTCGTGAAGCGGCTGCCCGAGCGCAAGATGACCAAGATCGTGGTCTCCGAAGCCGGCGCATCGGTCTACTCGGCCTCGGCCTTCGCCTCGAACGAACTGCCCGACCTCGACGTCACCATTCGCGGCGCGGTCTCGATCGCCCGGCGCCTCCAGGATCCGCTGGCCGAGCTGGTCAAGATCGATCCGAAGGCGATCGGCGTCGGCCAGTACCAGCACGATCTCGGCGAGTCCAAGCTCGCCCGCTCGCTCGATGCCGTGGTGGAAGACTGCGTGAACGCGGTCGGCGTCGATGCCAATACCGCCTCGGTGCCGCTGCTCGCGCGAGTGTCGGGCATCGGCCAGGGACTGGCGCAGAGCATCGTGCAGCACCGCGATGCCAACGGCCCGTTCAAGTCGCGCAAGGCGCTGAAGGAGGTGCCGCGGCTCGGGCCGAAGGCCTTCGAGCAGTGCGCCGGCTTCCTGCGCATCAGCAATGGCGAGGACCCGCTCGATTCATCCGGCGTGCATCCGGAAGCCTATCCGGTGGTACGCCGCATCCTCGAGGCGACCAAGAGCGACATCAAGGCGCTGATCGGCAATGCCGACGTGGTGCGCGGTCTCAAGCCGCAGTCCTTCGTCGACGATACGTTCGGATTGCCGACCGTCACCGACATTCTGCGCGAGCTGGAAAAGCCCGGCCGCGACCCGCGTCCGGCGTTCAAGGCGGCGGTGTTCAAGGAAGGCGTCGAGGAGGTCAAGGACCTCAAGAAGGGCATGATCCTCGAGGGCACCGTGACCAACGTCGCCGCCTTCGGCGCCTTTGTCGATATCGGCGTGCATCAGGATGGGCTGGTGCACATCTCGGCAATGTCGCGGAATTTCATCAAGGACCCGCGCGAGGTGGTGAAGCCGGGCGACATCGTCAAGGTCAAGGTGCTGGACGTCGAGGTCGCGCGCAAGCGCATCGCGCTGACGCTGCGGCTTGACGACGAGATCGGGCCGAAGAAGGACAATACGCCGTCGCGCGATTTCTCGCGCGGCAAGATGACGTCGTCGGCTCCGCGCCGTCCGCAGGAGCAGTCCGGCGGCAGCGCGCTCGCCGACGCACTGCGCCGCGCGGCCGAGAAGAGCGGACGCGGCAAGCCGACCTGAGCCGCGGAGGAGGGCGGCAAGCCGAGTTTGCCGCCTTGTTCGAAATCGGCCACCTGACAGTTGCCTAAGCTGTCCCCGTCATCCTGAGGTGCGAGCTCTTGCGAGCCTCGAAGGATGCACGGCCCCATCTCTGGCCGATTCATCCTTCGAGGCCCGCTCCGCGGGCACCTCAGGATGACGGGGCCGAAGGGGGGCCGTCCTGGCTACAGTTTTCCGGCGGCGAACCTCGCCAGCGCATCCGCGACGCCCTTGCCGTAGGCCGGGTCGGCCCTGCTGCAATTCGCGACGTGCCGTTCCTGGATGTGCTTCGACGCATTACCGACCTGGCGGGCGGTGTTGTCGAACAGGGCCTGCCTTTGCGTGGCATTCATCTTGCGGAACAGATCGCCCGGCTGCTGCCAGTGGTCGTCATCCAGGCGATGATCCCAATGCGCGGCCGCGCCTGACAATTCGAGTGGCGGCTCGTTCAGCTGCGGCTGGTCGGTCCACTCGCCATGGCTGTTCGGCCAGTAGGTCAGCGTAGCGCCCAGGTTGCCGTCGGTGCGCATCGCGCCGTCGCGATGATAGCTGTGGAACGGGCATTTCGGCGCGTTGACCGGAATCTGGTGGTGGTTGACGCCGAGCCGGTAGCGCTGGGCGTCGCCATAGGAGAACAGGCGCGCCTGCAGCATCTTGTCCGGCGAATAGCCGATGCCGGGCACGACATTCGCCGGCGTGAACGCCGCCTGCTCGACCTCGGCGAAGAAGTTCTCCGGATTGCGGTTCAGCTCGAAATACCCGACCTCGATCAGCGGATAATCCGCCTTCGGCCACACCTTGGTCAGATCGAACGGATTGAACGGGAATGCCTTGGTCTGTGCATCTGTCATCACCTGGATGAATAGCGTCCAGCGCGGGAAGTCGCCGCGCTCGATGCTCTGGAACAGGTCGCGCTGGTGGCTCTCGCGGTCCTTGCCGACCAGCGCCTCGGCCTCGGCATCGGTCAGGTTCTGGACGCCCTGCCGGGTACGGAAATGGAACTTCACCCAGACGCGCTCATTGTCGGCATTGCTCATGCTGTAGGTGTGGCTGCCGAAGCCGTGCTGGTGCCGGAAGCTTTTCGGGATGCCGCGCTCGCTCATGACGATGGTGACCTGGTGCAGCGCTTCCGGCAGCAGCGTCCAGAAATCCCAGTTCATGTCGGGGTCGCGCACCCCCGTGCGCGGATGCCGCTTGATGGCGTGGTTGAGGTCGATGAAGCGCAAGGGGTCGCGGAAGAAGAACACCGGGGTGTTGTTGCCGACCACGTCCCAATTGCCTTCATCGGTGTAGAATTTCAGCGCGAAGCCGCGGATGTCGCGCTCGGCGTCCGCCGCGCCGCGCTCGCCGGCGACCGTCGAGAACCGCGCGAACATCGGCGTCTGCTTGCCGATCTCAGAGAAGATGCTGGCCTTGGTGTAGCGCGTGATGTCGTGGGTCACGGTGAAGGTGCCGTGCGCGCCGGCGCCCTTGGCGTGCATCCGCCGCTCCGGGATCACTTCGCGGTGAAAATGCGCCAGCTTCTCGATCAGCCAGACGTCCTGCAGCAGCGCGGGTCCGCGCGGCCCCGCCGTCAGGATGTTCACATTGTCGGCAACGGGGGCGCCGGAGGCGTGGGTCAGAAACGGTCTTTTGGTCTCGTCGCTCATCGAAAGCTCCTTGCTGAAGGCCGGCACTTCGCCGTCCCGACGCCCGCGGGGAGGCCAGGTGAAAGGCGATTGCATCGCGGATGGATGACGGCCGGCGAGGAGAGTTCGGTGATCGACAGATTGTGAAGCGGGTCTGCGATCCCTCGACGCCGTCGTTGTTCTCCGATAGCTGCAGGATTAAGAACCGCGGCCGATCGATTCAACGCGCGCTATCCGCCGATTCCGGCCAAATGTCCGTCGATCCCGGCCAACGCAATCGTGGCCGCCGGTCCAGGCAACTGCCGCTCGGCATGCCGGCGCGCGAATTCTAAATCCGGTGTCAGAATCTGGCGCATTTGTCAGTTGAAGTCGGGCATCGGCTTGCGTCTTCTGATCATGCTCGCGTGCGGCGATACGAGTTCGCCGCGGTCCCAATCAGGGAGGGTTTCATGAAGAACAGGCTTCTCACGTGTCTCACGGCAGCGACGCTCGCTGTCAGCGTTGCGCTTGCACCCGCTGCCCTCGCCAGAGGCGGCGGTGGCTTCGGTGGCGGCCACGGTGGTGCCATGGGTGCCATGGGTGGCGGCATGCATGGTGGCGGCTTTGGCGGCGGCATGCATGGCGGTGGTTTCGGCGGCGGGATGCGTGGAGGCGGCGCGGCGTTCGCCGCCATGGGCGGCGGCGGCGGCCATTTCGCTGGCGGGCGCTTTGGTGGTCCACGCTTCGTCGGTGCACCGGCAATCGGCCCGCGGTTTGCCGGCGCCGGATTCCGCGGTTCGCGCTTCTTCCATCATGGCGGCTTCTTCCGCCATCACCGCTTCCATCGCTTCGCGTTCATCGGCGCGCCCTATGTCTATGCCGGCTATGACTACGGCTGCTACCGCAGGGTATGGACGGCTTACGGTCTGCAATGGGTCAATGTGTGCGGGGACTATTGGTGATCGCCCAACCAACCGCACCGTTGTCGCGGTCGTCGCCAGACGTTCCATCCTGCCCCGGAATGGGATAGTCTGGCGGCGATCGTCGCGGGGCGGCCGCTCGGAGAGTTTGAGAACTCGGAGAGTTCAACGCAGCTCGGAGAGTTCAGGAATATGACCGGTGCTCACCGCCGCATTCTCGTCGTAGAGGACGATCCGGAAACCGCGGATCAGCTCGTCGAGGAGCTCACCACCAGCGGTTATGATGTGGATCTGGCAGCCAACGGCCGCGAGGCGCTGAGCCAGGGTGCGGCGCGCGACTATGCCGTGATTACCATCGATCGCATGCTGCCCGACATCGACGGCATCACGGTAATGCGTCAGATGCGCGACGAGGGTATTGCGGTGCCGTTCCTGATCATCAGCGCGCTCGGCGAAATCGACGACCGGGTGCGGGGCTTGCGCGCAGGCGGCGACGACTATCTGGTCAAGCCGTTCTCCTTTGTCGAACTGCTGGCGCGGTTGGAGGCGCTTGGCCGCCGCAGCGAGACCGTTGCCAAGGAGACCATCCTGCGCGTCGGCGATCTCGCGATCGATCTGATTTCGCGCACGGCGAGCCGCCACGGTCGCAAGATTCCGCTGCTGCCGAAGGAATTCCAGCTGCTCGAATACCTCGCGCGCAACGAAGGCCGCGTGGTCTCGCGCGCCATGCTGCTGCGGCATGTGTGGGACCTGCACTTCGATCCCTCGACCAACATCATCGACGTCTATGTCGGGCGTTTGCGCCGCAAGGTCGACGACCAGCAAGCCTATCCGCTGATCCACACGATCCGCGGCATCGGATACTGCCTCCGTGCTCCTGGCTAAGACCTTCAAGTCGTCGACGTTCCGCCTGGCGTTGATCGCCATCGGTGCCTTCGGCCTGATCGTTTCCGCGATCTTCGCCTATGTCTACTGGTCGACATTGTCCTATGTGCGCGACAGGTCCGACCGCGCGATCATGACCGAGCAGGCGAGCCTGGATGACGCCTATGCGCGGTCCGGGCGTGATGGCCTGACCGCGTTGATCGCGCAACGCGTCGCGGACAAGGGCTTCGCCGATCATGTGTATTTGTTGGTCGGTCCCGGATCGACGGTGCTGGCGGGAAATCTCAGGCAGTGGCCGGCGGGCGCCGCCGAGAAGGGATGGGCTGAATTTCGTGCCTCCCTGCCACAGCTCTCCCCGGGAACCTCCCTGCTGCGAGGTGTGACGGAAACCCTGTCAAACGGCGATCGGCTGCTGGTCGGCCACGACATCAGCGATCTCGACGGCTTCATGGCCCAGATCAGGGCCGCCGGCATTGCCGTCGTCGTGCTGATCATCGGGCTTGCGGCCGCTGCCAGCATCGGCGTCACGCGGCGAACGGTCGGCCGGATCGAGTCGATCAATGCGACCAGTCGCGCCATCATGCTCTCCGGCCTCGACCAGCGCATCCCGCTCCGCGGCAGCCATGACGAATGGGATCGCGTCGCCGAGAATCTCAATCTGATGCTGGACCGGATCCAGACCTTGATGGGGGACGTCAAGCAGGTCAGCGAAAATATCGCCCACGACCTGCGCACGCCGCTGACCCGGATGCGCGGCCGGCTTGAGAAAGCCTATCATGGCCCCCGGAGCGGGGAGGGCGATGCGGCACTGATCGGCGACACCATCGCCGATCTCGACGCGGTGCTTGGGATGTTCGCGTCGATCACGCGGATTTCCGAGATCGAGACGCGAGCCCGCAAGGGTGCGTTCCGCACCGTCAATCTCGTCGAGATCGCCGGCGAGGTGGTCGAACTCTACGACGCCGCCGCCGAACAGGTGACCACGCGCCTCGATCTTGCCGGCGATCAGGCCGTGCTGGTCACCGGCGACCGGGACCTGCTGTTCGACGCCATCGCCAATCTCGTCGACAACGCCATCAAGCATGGCCGCCCGGGTGGACGGGTGACGGTGACCTGCGACAACGACGAGACCGGTGCGGTGATTTCGATCGCCGATGATGGCCCGGGCATTCCCGCCGACCAGCACGACCGCGTCTTCAAGCGCTTCTACCGGCTCGAGCAGAGCCGCTACACGCCGGGCAACGGCCTCGGCCTCAGCCTGGTCGCGGCGGTCGCGAGCCTGCACGGGGCGCGGATCGAGTTGCACGACAATGCGCCGGGGTTGTTGTGCAGGCTGGTCTTTCCCGCGGCGGAAACGTAGGGTGGGTTAGCGCTGTCGCGAGAATGCGGATATACGTCCGCCGGCCGGGCAACAAACTTGGTGTCGTCCCGGGCAAGCGAAGCGCGACCCGGGACCCATAACCACCAATGCGAATTGCCTTGGGGCGCTGGGGCCACAGCTCACTCCTACAATACAACCCTGTGGTGATGGGTCCCTGCTTTCGCAGGGACGACGACGGAAAAGCGAATGCGTCAAAACCTCGCTGCCATCTCCGCAAGCCGGCGGTGCGCCGCCTCGCGGGCGGCGCGGATCGGCTCGGTGGGCCCGGTGGTCGGGCCGATCGGCACGAAGCGCACGTCGCTGATGCCGATGAAGCGCAGCGCCTCGCGCAGATAGGGTGTTGCCATGTCGATGCGGCCGCGGTTCATGCCGGTGACGAAGTCGCTGCCGCTTGCGAGGATCACGATCGTCGGGCGGTCCTTGAGCAGCGGCAGATAGCCCTGCGCCGGATCGAAGCGGAAGGCGAGCCCGGGCTGGATGATGACGTCGAGCCACTGCTTGAGCTTGTAGGGAATGCCGAAATTCCACATCGGCGTCGAGATCAACACGCGATCGGCCAGCGACAGCCGCAGCGCGAGGCGCTCGGCGATTGCGAAGGCGTCGTGCTGCGAATTGGTGAAGCTCTTGCCGCCGATGCGGGCGTATTTGGCCTCGAGCAGGTAACCCTCGAATTCCGGCAGCGGCTCGCGCCAGAGATTCATCGCGTCGATCTCCCAGTCCGGCCGCGTCTGACGGAAGCGATCGAGGAAGACGCGCGCGCCGGCCGCCGATTCCGAATCGGCGCGCGGTGAGCAGTCAAGATGCAGCAGCTTCGGCACCGCGCCTCCCTAGCCGAGCGCCTTGATCACGGTGTCGGCGTTGGTCACGACGGAGACGTTCTGGAGCGCGAAGTTGATCGCGGCGTTGTGCCAGTCGGCATTCATGGTCGAGCAGCAGTCCTCCGGCACGATCATGAAATAGCCCTTGTCGGCGCCGGTGCGCGCGGTGTGCTCGACCGACATGTTGGTCCAGGCCCCGGTGTTGATGATCATGTCGCGGCCGGTCGCCTTCAGGATGGTCTCGAGCCGCGTACCCTCCCAGGCGCTCATCCGCATCTTCTCGACCACGAAGTCGCCCGGGCGCGGCTCGAGTCCCGAGACCGGTGCCGCGCCCCAGCTGCCGCGCACCATCGCCTTGCTGTCGACCAGCCCCTCGAACAGCGGCGCGTTCAAAGTGACGCCGGGCGCGCCCGGCTCGACGACGAACCAGACGTGGATGATAGCGACGCCGCGCGCTCGCGCAGCCTCCGCCACGCGGCGGACATTCTCGACGACATGCTGCTGGCGAGCGTGCGCGGGCGCGCCGGACTCGGCGAACGCGCCGCCGTCCATGATGACGTCGTTCTGCATGTCCTGGATGATCATCGCGCAGCGTTGCGGATCGAGCTGCATCTCGCCGGCGGTCAGGTTCGGCGCAGGCGTGGACGATGTGGCACCCGCGCCGCCGCGCTTGCCGCTCATATAGGGCTCGTGGCGTGGGCCGACCTTGGTCGGGATCGCATAGACCGAATGGGTCGCTGTCAGATAGAGCGTGCGGAAGTCGGCGCCGCCCCAGGCGAGGTTGGCGACGAGCTCGGGCAGGCGGACCTTGCCGAGCAGGTCGCCGCCGGGTGAATAGACCCAGACGCCGCCGGGCGCGGTGACCCAGACATTGCCGCGCTGGTCGCACTTCATGCCGTCGGGCAGGCCGGGCTCGAGCTCGGAGCGGATGCCGGAGGCGAACACGCGCGGATTGCCGAGCGAACCGTCGGCATTGACGTCGAAGGCGCGGATCAGCGCCTGCACGGTGTCGTTGACATAGAGGATGCGCTCGTCGGGCGAGAAGCACAGCCCGTTCGGCTGCTCGAACAAATAGCGGTCGACCAGCAGTTTCGGCGCGCCGCCGCCGGGCGGCACGCGATAGACGCCCTGGAAGCCGAGCTGGCGCGGCCGTTCGACGCCATAGACCGGCATCCGGCCGTACCAGGGATCGGAGAAGTAGATCGCGCCCGACGAGTGCACGCAGACGTCGTTCGGACTGTTGAGCTCCTGGTTCTCGTAATGCGAGGCCAGCACCTCGCGCCGCCCGTCGGGCCGCTCGCAGATCAGCGAGGAGGTTGCGTGCTCGCAGACGATCAGATTGAGGTCCGCGTCATAGGTCATGCCGTTGCATTTGTTCGACGGCCGCTTGACCTCGACCACCCCACGCCGCGCGTCCCAGCGCCTGCGCACGTCGCCCGGCATGTCGGAGAACAGCAGGAAGTGATCGAGCGGATGCCAGATCGGTCCCTCCGTGAAATCGAAACCGGTCCCGACCTGGCCGACCGGCGCGTAGGGATCGATCAGGCCTTCGAACTCGCTGCGCAGCGTGACATGCGTCATCGCCTCAATCCTCTACGCCGGGAACCAGTTGCGCTGCGGCAGGCTCTGCACGACAGGCCCGGGCACCTGGTCATGCAGGCGGCCGACCACCATGCCGCCCTCGATCTTCGCCGGGCGATCATGCACCGGAAGCAGATAGCGTGAGCTCGAGAGCAGCTTCTTGATCGCGGCCTTCTCGGCGCGCTTGCTGGTGCCGTGATTGCCGGTGGTGCGCGGCTCGGCGTCGTGGATCTCATTAAAGGGATTCACGATCTGATCGTTGAAATCATAGATCACGTCGCCGCAGATCGTGGCGATGCCGTCGGCGGTGTGAACGTGGATGTTCATCGAGCCTTCGGTATGGGCGTTGGCGGCATCGCAATAGACGCCCGGCATCAGCTCGACCGGGCCGGTGATTTCGAGGTCGAGAAAGCGCAGCGCGCTCTTGGTGTGCAGGCGATCGATCAGGTGCTTGATGTCGGGTGCGGGGTATTGGGGATGCATCAGGCCGGAGACGGAGTATTCCAGCTCCTTGCGGTTCAGCACGACCGTGGTGTTCATCGGGAACAGGTCGTCCTTGCCGGCATGATCGATGTGCAGATGGGTGTGGCAGACGAAACGGACGTCGCCCATCCGCACGCCGTGGCGGGCGAGCTGGTTTTCGATCATGTTCTCGTGGAACTGGAGCCCGCGCATGCCGAGCGTCTCCATGATCTGGTTGGAGCGGTAGCCGGTATCGACCAGCACGGGGTAGGGGCCGCCGAGGATCAGGAAGCCGAGCGTCAGCACGCGGCGGGTGCGGCCGCAATTGTGCCCGAGCACGAGGAAGCTCGATTCCAGCTCGATATCGCCGTAGTCCAGAATCTTGATCTCCAACGGCATCTGTCTCCCTCCCGATTCGTGTTCGTTGTGATGTTCGTGCCCGCGGTGCGGCTATGGCTCCAGCCGATAGACCCGCGCCGCCGTCGTGCTGAAGATCGCATCGCGCTGTGCGGGGCTGAGCCGTTCGGCTGCCGTCTTGAACGCGGCGACGAGATCGCGATAGCTGGTCCACAGCTTCTCGATCGGAAAGTTCGAGCCGAACAGGCAGCGGTCGGCGCCGAAGATCGCGACGGTGTCGGTCATCACGCCGGCGATATGCGCGGCATCGTTGCGATGGATGAAGGTGCCGAGCCCGGACAGCTTCGATACCACGTTCGGACATCGCGCGAGCCGCGTCATCCCGGTGCGCCAGGCGGCGCGACCCTGCGGCGACAGATCCTCCAGCATGCCGGCATGCTGGAGGATGAACGTCACGTCAGGGCAGGCCTCCGCAAGGCCGGCCGCATCGGCCATCTGCGGCGCGAACACCTGCAGGTCAAAACTCCAGCCGTAGTCGGCGAGGTGGCCGACATTGCGCCGGATCACGGGATCGGTGCAGAGATCGGCACGGGCGGCGAAGCGGTACAGCGGATTTTCATGCCAGTGCAGCTGCATGCGCACGCCGCGCACCAGCGGGTAGCGCTTCAACCGATCGAGCTGCGGGCGGACGTCGGCGACGGAAAAATCGGCATAGGCGACGAGGGCGTGCGGCCAGCCGTGCTGGTCCGCGGTCTGCTGCACCCAGGCCGCCTCGTCCTCGAACTGGCCGTTCGGCCAGTTGGTCTGGACATAGACCGAGCGGGTGACGCCGGTGCCCTTGAGGTCGTCGAGATATTCCTCGATCGGATAGTCGCGGCGGATCGGCTCGTAGGGGCCGAAGATGCGCGGCTGCATCGGGCCGGACAGCCAGGCGAGATCGGCCTGCCGCCAGATGTGATGATGCCCGTCGACAATGCCAGTCACGCGGCTCTCCTTGTTCCAAGCGACAGCAGATGCGCGACAACAGCCGCGCTGGATCCGCCGTCCACGAGATCGTCGACAAAGCGCTGGATCGCGATCAGCGCCTCGGTTTGCGGCGTGAAGCCGGGCGAGGTTGCGAGCGGCGTCAGCCAGCTGACGCGCCAGGCCCGCCGCGCCAGTTTTGCCACGGCATCGCGCAGCGCAGCCGGATCGCCGCGTTCCAGGCCGTCGGAGACGATCACGACCGCGGCGCCGCCGGCATATCCGCCGAACCGGGGCACGGCGAGGAAGGCCTGCAGCGCGTCGCCGATTCGGGTGCCGCCGTCCCAGTCGCTGACCAGGAAGGAGGCCGCGTTCAGCGCCTGCTCGCGCCGCTTCAGCCGCAGCGCCGGCGTGACGCGGGTCAGTCTTGTGCCGAAGGTGAAGACCTCGACATTGCCGGCCGCCTGCACCAGCACATGCGCGAGCTTCATGTTCTCCTCGGTGCGCGCCTTCATCGAGCCGGAGACGTCGATCAGGAACAGGATCTTGCGCGCGCGCTGGCGGCGGCGCATCCGCCCGAGCCGCAGCACCTCGCCGTCATTGCGCACGCTGTCGCGCAGCGTGCGGCGCAGATCGGCGAACGGGCCGCTCCGTGCGCGATGGCGCCGGTGGCCGCGCCTTCGCGGCAGCCGCTTTGCCGCCTCACGCGACAGTTTTCGCAGCGGATCGCTGGTCGCGGCCTGTGCAAAGCGGCGCTCGACCAATGCCTCGGCGCGCGCTGCGGCGAGGCCGGACTCATTGGCCTCGTCGGCGAGCGGCGGCTCGTCCTCGCCGCGGCCTTCCTCCTGCAGGCGGACGGTCTCCTCGTCCTCGCCCTCGGCCTGCTCGATCGCCTCGGCGCCGCGGAAGTGGATGTCGAACAGCCGGTCATACGTCGCGCGGCGCTCCGGCGGCGGCGCCAGCGTCGCGAGCCCGGCCTGGCGGATGTGCTCGAGATTGCGCGGCCCGAGCAGCTCGATCGCCGCGAGGAAGCTCGTCGTCTGCTCCAGCGCGACCGCGAAGCCGTTGGCGCGCAGCAGTGCCACAAAGGACACGAATGTCTGCGCCGCGCGCGGCAGCTTGAGGTCATCGCTCACGCGGCCGCCTCCGCAATGATCGCATCGAGCCGGGGTGAGATGAAATGCAGATCCTCCTCGTCCTTCAGCGCGACGCCGATCGAACGCTTGAACGCATCCGGCCAGCGCGCGCCGCCCTTGTTGAGCAAGGTCGCGGCCTCCGCCCAGTCGACCGCCTCGGCGATCCCCGGGGCCTTGCTCAGCGGCTCGCGGCGCAACCGGCCGACGGCGGCGACCACCGCGCGGGCGGTGGCCTCGGCCACGCTGGACGCCCGCATCATCACGATGCGCGCCTCGCGCTCGGCATTCGGATAATCGATCCAGTGATAGACGCAGCGCCGCCGCAGCGCCTCGTGCAGATCGCGCGTCCGGTTCGAGGTCAGCACCACCACGGGATGTTCGGCAGCGCGCACCGTGCCGCGCTCGGGGATCGAGATCTGGAAGTCGGAGAGGAATTCGAGCAGGAAGGCCTCGAACTCCTGATCGGCGCGGTCGATTTCGTCGATCAGCAGCACCGTCGCGTCGGGCGCGCGCAGCGCGGCCAGCATCGGACGCTCGATCAGGAAGGCGTCGCCATAGATGTCGATGCTCTCCTCGCCGGCCTGCCGGATCGCCAGCATCTGGCGCGGATAGTTCCACTCGTAGAGCGCAGCCGCAGCGTCGATGCCCTCATAGCATTGCAGACGGATCAGCTTGCGGCCGAGCACGGCGGCGATTGCTTTCGCGGCCTCGGTCTTGCCGACACCCGGCGCGCCCTCGAGCAGCAGCGGCTTGCCGAGCGCCAGCGAGAGATAGGAGGCCGTCGCGATGCCGTCGTCGGCGAGGTAGTAGGCCGCGCGCAGCGCCTTCTCCAGCGCCTCGGGGCTGTCGATGCCGACGATGTTGCTGCGGACCGGCATGGCGAGACCTCAGCGCCGCGGCTGCGGCCGCGCGCCGCCCTGCGCCTTGATCGCGCGCAGCACCTTCTCCGGCGTGATCGGCAGATCGTCGATCCGCACCCCGACGGCATTGAAGATCGCGTTGGCGACGGCAGGCAGTACCGGATTGGCGCACATCTCGCCCGGTCCCTTGGCGCCGAACGGACCGTCGGGTGCCGGGCGCTCCAGCACTGCGATGTCGTGCGGGCAGATGTCGCCCGGACCCGGCATCAGATATTCGACGAAGTCGCGCGGACCGTGCACCGGCTCCGGATAATAGGGCTCCGGCGTCTCGTAAAGCGCGTGACTGACGCCCATCCAGGCGCCGCCGACCAGCTGCTGCTCGACCAGCCGCGGATTGAGCGCGCGGCCGAGCTCATAGGCGGAGTCCATCCGGACCATGTCGACCTCGCCGGTCTCATCGTCGACCTCGACCTCGGCGACGAGGCAGGCATGCGCGTAGCATGTCGCCGGCGACATCTCGCCGGTCTCGGGATCGACGTCCGACAGCGGCACCAGGAAGATGCCGCGGCCGGAGATCGTCTTGCCCTGCTTGAACTGCGCGGCAATCGCGACGTCCTTGGTGGAGATCGAGCGATGCGGCGCGCCCTTGACATGGATGTTGCCGCGGCCGTCGGTCTCGAGATCGGCGGCGTTTACTTCCAGCTCCTCGGCCGCCGCCTCCATCATCACACCGCGCGCCTCGCGTGCCGCCGCCATCACGGCGTTGCCGACGCGGTGCGTGCCGCGCGAGGCGAACGAGCCCATGCAGTGCGGGCCGGTGTCGGAATCCGCCGTGTCGACATAGACGTCCTCGACCGGCACCCCGAGCGTCTCGGCGCAGATCTGGCGCGTCACCGACTTCATGCCCTGGCCGAGATCGATCGACGACAGCGCCACGGTGAACTTGCCGCTGGGGTTGGAATGCACCAGCGCCTGGCTCGGATCGCCGCCGAGATTCATGCCGATGGGATAATTGACCGACGCGATGCCGCGTCCACGGTGCCGGGTCATGGTCAGCGCCTCCTGGTGCCGAAGACGGAAGAGAAGCGGGTGGCGCCATGCGACGGTGCGCTCGGCCGCGGCGGTGGAGACGACGGCGGCGGCGAAGAGGGCGGCGGTGGCGGCGGCTCGCGGGTCGCGGCCGGGGCGCGGTCATACGTCGTGCGTTGCTGGGACGGTGCGGCCGGCGACGCATGCGGCTCGCGCGGGGTCGGCGTCACCGCGGCGCGCGCGCCGCCGCCATCCTTGCGCGATGACATCCGCTTGAAGTCCTCCCGGAGCGGCCATTTGGCTTTCTCCGCGGCGACCTGCACGCATTCGATCAGCGCGGTGTTCTTGGCCTCGCGGCGGTGCGCCTTCATGTCGCCGTCGCGATACGCATTGAGGATCCGGAACTCCATCGGGTCCATGCCGACCAGATGGGCGAGCTTGTCCATCTGGCATTCGATGGCGAAATCCATCGCCGTGACGCCGAAGCCGCGCATCGCGGTCGCGGGCGTCCGGTTGGTGAAGACGCAATAGACGTCGCCATGAACGTTCGGGATCGTGTAGGGGCCGGGCAGATGGGCGGCGCATTTCACCGCCGCATAGCTCGACAGCCGCGTATAGGCGCCGCTGTCGAAATAGGCGCGCACCTTGCGGGCGACGATGCGGCCGTCGCGCATCACGCCGTCCTTGATGTAGATGCGCTCGGCGCCGCGCGGCGGGCCGTACTGCATCTCCTCCTCGCGCCCGAACACGTAGCGCACCGGGCGACCGGTCAGCATCGCGCCGAGGATGCAGAGCGGCTCGGTCAGCGTGTCGACCTTGCCGCCGAACCCGCCGCCCACGGTCCCGCCGATGAAGTGGAAGGTGTTGGAGGGCACGTCGAGGATTTTCGCGCAGGTGTCGACCGAGAAGAACAGCGCTTGCGTCGAGGTGTAGACGATGTAGCGGCCGTTGGTGTCGGGAGCCGCGATCGAGCCGTTGGTTTCGGTTGGCGCGTGCTCGATCGGCGACATCTGGTAGCGCTGTTCCAGCACATGGTCGGCCGTGGCGAGCGCGCGGTCGGCATCGCCGAAGCGCAGCTGCTGGTGATCATAGGTCTCGTGATAGGTGAAGGTGTTCTTGGGATAGACCTCGTTGACCACGGGCGCACCGGGTTTCAGCGCGTCCTCGACATCGAACACCGCCGGCAGCGGTTCATAATCGATCTTGACCTTGGCGATCGCCTCATAGGCCTCGCGCGGGCTGTCGGCGACGATCGCGACGATCGGTTCGCCCTTGTAGCGCACCTTGTCGACCGCGAGCGAGGGCTCGTCGTCCTTGCCGAAATTGATCAGGCTGAGCAGCGTGTTCAGATTGCGCGGCACGTCGGAGGCACGGATCACACGCCGGACCCCCTGCGACCGTTCAGCCTCGGACGTGTCGATGCGGCGCAGCCGGGCATGCGGATGCGCGCTGCGGACCACCTTCAGATGCAGCATGCCCTGCAGCTTGTGGTCGTCGAAATAGGGCGAGGTTCCGGTGACATGGCCGAGCATGTCCTGGCGCTGCGTGCCTTTGCCGATCTCCTTCAGATTGTCGTCGCGCTCGTCGGCGAAGATGTCCTTGCGCAATTCCAGCATGGCACTGTTCCCTTACGCGCGAGCCCGGCCGCCGGATGCGGCAGCCAGCACGGCGTTGATGATCGGCTCATAGCCGGTGCACCGGCAGATGTTGCCGGAGATCGCCTCGACGACCTCGGCGCGGCTCGGCTGCGGATTGCGGTCGAGCAGCGCCTTCGCGGCCATCAGCATCCCTGGCGTGCAATAACCGCACTGCGCGGCGAAATTGTCGGCAAAGGCACGCTGCAGCGGGTGCAGGTTGGGGCCGTCCTTGATGCCGTCGAGCGTCTCGACCGAGCGGCCGGCGACCGTTTCGGCGAGCGTCAGACAGGAGAGATGCAATTCGCCGTCGATCAGCACGCTGCAGGTGCCGCAGCCGCCCTGGCCGCAGCCGAACTTCGGCGTCATGTCGCCGATCAGCTCGCGCAGCGCGACCAGCAGGTTGGTGCCGCCATCGACGAAGATCGCGACGTCACGGCCGTTATGCTGGAATTGAAGGGCAGTCTTGGCCATCACGATTTATTCCTGACCGGACAACAGACGACGTAGATGCACGCCGACGATCTCGCGGCGATACCAGGCGCTGGCAAGCGCATTATCGCCGGGCGACGTTCCTTCGACCGCTGCCGCAGCAGCCGCGCTGATCGTGGACAAATCGAGCGCGCGGCCTTCCAGCGCGCGCTCCGCGGCGCGGGCGCGGATCGGTGTCGGCGCCATCGAGCCCAGCGCGACGCGGGCGCCGACGATGCGGCTGCCGTTGACCGGCAGGTGCGCCGCGAGCGTGACCACCGCGCCGCCCTTGGGCTTGATCCGCGCGATCTTGCGGTAGCGGAAGGCCTCAGTGCTGCCGGGCCTGGCGAAGGAGATCGCCAGCACCAGGGATCCGGCCTGCCGGTCGCGCGATTGCAGGAACTCCTCGATCGGAATGTCGCGCCCGCCGAGGCCGCCCTGGACGGACACTGTGGCATCAAGCGCGAGCATCGCGACCGTGAAGTCGCCATACGGCACCGGCGCGAACAGATTGCCGCCGATGGTGCCCATGTTGCGCACCGCCGGTCCGCCGATCGACCGCGCCGGGGCGTGCAGGAAGGCGAGGTCGCGTTCGGCCAGGATGCGCGCGAAGGTGACGCCGGCACCCAGCGTGATACGCGAGCCCGACGCGTCGATCCGTGTCATCGCATGGTCGCTGGCGCGCACGATGGTCGAGATCGAGACGTCGCCCTCGTTCAGCGCCCGCATCACCAGCGTGCCGCCGCCGAGATAGCGGGCGCTGCGATCCGACGACAGCACCGCCGCGGCATCATGGGTGCTGGTGAAGGTCTTCACCGTAATTGGCATGATGGCCTTCCGCTTACGCGGCCTCCTTCAGATGCCGGCGGATGGCGTCGAAGCCGGCCTGGTAGATGTCTTCCGAAACCATCTGCGTGATGCGCTCGCTGTCTTCGGTCCGCGTCGTGAAGCGCGACTCCCAATGCCAGAAGGTGCGGTCGCCGTCGGTGACCGGCAGCAGGCGGACATGCGCGACGTAGTTGAACATCGGGATCGGCGTATCGAGCAGGCAGTAGCTGAACGATTGTTCAAGGTCGGACAGCGCCAGCAATTGCTCGCGCAGCTCGGCGCCGTCCTTCAGCTTGAAGCGCCTGACGCAGCCGATCTTGGCGGACGGCTGTGCACGCTCGATGCCGCTGGTTGCGACCGCCGGATGCCAGCGGTCATGGCCGTTGAAATCGCGCAGCACGGCCCACACCGCGTCGGTCGGTGCATCCAGGATCGTGCTCTTGACGATATGCGGCACGGTCAAAATCCAATATCTGCGGTTTTGATGTCTCGAGCCGCTTGCCTCACCTCTCCCCAGTGGGGAGAGGTCGGCGCGTAGCGCCGGGTGAGGGGGCGCAGGTCCCACGAGGGTCCGCGACCCCTCACCCGGATCGCATCTTGCGATGCGATCCGACCTCTCCCACAAGGGGAGAGGTGGACCGTCTGCTCGGAGATATCTGATCTATGCATTCGCTATCCCCCGAACGCCCGCTTCAGCGCGTCGAAGCCGCCCTGGAACACGCCGCCGCCGATATTGTTGACGAGCTCCGTCTCGCGCTCCGGCGCGCAGTCGAATTCGGCGGTCCATTCCAGAAAGGTCTGGTCGCCGTCGGTGACCGGCGTGAGCCGCAGTGTCGCGACGTAGTTCTCGACGCCCATCGGCGATTCCAGGATCGAATAGGTGCAGAACATGTCGTAGTCGGACAGCCCGAGCAGCTTCTCGCGGATGCGATCGCCGTTGCGCAGCCGGAAATCCCTGACGCAGCCGATCTTGTCGGAGGGCTCGCCGCCCTCGATCCGGCTCTCGGCGATCGCGGGATGCCAGTTCGGCAGCCCATTGAAATCGCGGACGCGGGCCCAGACCCGGTCGTTGCGGGCGTTGACGACTGTGGAGACGTAAACCCGTGCCATGGCGTCAGCTCAGTCCTTCTTGCGCGGCGTGCGCTCGGGGCGCGCCGGCTCGCCGCCGCCCTCGGGCGCTGCCGGCTTGGCATCGCCACCGCTCTTGCGCGCGGAGTCCTTGATGCCTTGCATGTCTCGAGCTTCGCGGATCAGGCCGGGCATCTTGGCGAGGCTGCCGCCCTCGACGCCGATATCCGACAGGATCGAGTCGATCAGCGGCGCCTGCACGCGGTAGCGCAGCGCCGAGTCGATCACCTCGTCGGTGGCGCTGCGGCCGGTGCCGTTGCCATGGCCATTGCCGTTGAGGCCGTCGACCTGGAGGATGCGGATGCCTTCGATCTTCTCCATCGGCTTGACGCTCTCGCGCACGATGCCCTCGATGCGGTCGAGCAGCTTGCGGCGGAACAGCGAGTAGCGCGCCTGGTCGGTGAGCACGTTCTCGGCCTCGTTGAGCAGACGCTGGGCCTCGGCCTCGACCGCGGCGCGGACGCGTTCGGCTTCCGCGGCGATCCGTGTCTCCTCGGCTTGCTTCTCGGCGAGCAGCACCTCGACCGTCTTGCGCCGCTTCGCAATCTCGCTTTCGCGCGCAGTGACGACGCGCTCGGCGGCTTCGGTCGCGCGGATCCGGGCGTCCTCGGCGGCGGCGCGCGCCGCGGATTCTTCCAGCGATTTCTGATGCAGCGCGATGGCCTTCTCCATCAGCGCGGTCTCGACGTCCTTCTCGCGGTTGACCTCGAGCTTGCGCAGCTCGCGCTCGCGGCCGACGCGGGCCTCGTCGAGGCCACGGTCCGACGCAATCCGTGCGCGCTCGACCTCCTCGCGGGCGACGATCTCGGCTTCCTGCAGCGACTGGTTGCGGGCGACCTCGAGCTGCTCGATCGCACGGCGCCGCTCGATCCGGGCCGCCTCCAGCGCCTGCTCGCGGGAGACGTCGGTGGTGTCGATGTCCTTGCGCGCCACAATTTCGGCCTGCCGGACCTGCCGGTCGGCATCGATCCGCTCGGAGCGCTTGGCGGCGAGCGCGATCACGCGCTCCTCGTCGGCGAGCTCGATCGCCTTCTTCTGGTCGATGTTGAGCACTTCGCGGGTCCTGGAGGAGGCGATCCGCTCACTCTCCAGCGTCAGCTCGACATCGATGCGCTGCCGTTCGATGGCGTCACGGCGCTTCAGCTCGGCGGCCTCGATCGCCTCGGTGCGCGCGATCTCGAGCCCGCGGGTTTCGCGCTCGGCGCGGATGCGCTGCGCGGCGACCGACTTCTCCTGCGAGATCCGCGCCGCCTCGATCGCCTCGCGGGAGGCGATATCGGCTTCCTCGATCGCGCGAGTGCGCGCGATCTCAAGCGCCCGGACGTGCTCTTCCTGGGCGATCCGCGACGCTTCGGTGGCTTCGCGGGCACTGATCCCGGCGATCTCGACCGCCTGGTTGCGCTCGATCTCGAGCTTGCGCGTGGTGTGGTCGGCGGCGATGCGCTCGGCGGCCAGCATCTTCTCGCGCGCGATGCGGGCGGCCTCGACCGCCTTCTGCGCCTCGATCTCGGCTTCCTGGATGGTGCGGACCTGCTGGATCTCTAGCGCGCGGGTGCGCTCGTCGGACGAGATGCGCTCGACATTGACCGTCATGGTCTGGGCGATGCGCGCCTTCTCGGTAGCCTCGCGCGCGGCGATCTCGGCCTCGTCGACCGCGCGGGTGCGCTCGATCTCGCGGCGGCGGGTCTCTTCCTCATTGGCGATGCGGGCATCGGTGACGACGCGGTCCTGCTGGATCCGGGCCTTCTCGATCGCCTCGCGAGCGGCGATCTCGGCCTCCTCGACGGTCCGCATCCGCTCGATCTCGCGCTGGCGCACCTCGCGCTCGGAGGCGATGCGGGTGGTGTCGACCGAACGCTGGTTGGCGATCCTGACCTTCTCGATCTCCTCGCGGGCCAGCAGCTCCTTTTCCTCGACCGCGCGGGTCCGCTCGATCTCCTTGTGCCGGGTCTCGCGCTCCGAGGCGATTCGGGCCTCGGTGATCGCCTGCTCGTTGGCGATCCGCGCTTTCTCGATGGCTTCGCGCGCCGCAATCTGAGCCTGCTCCGACTCAGTCTCGCGCAAGGCGCGCTCACGGGCGACCTCGGTGCGCTGCAGGGCGCGGCGCATCTCGATGTCGCGTTCCTGCTCGAGACGGGCGGTCTCGCTCTCGCGCTCGATCTCCAGCGCCTGGCGCTCGGCCTCGAGATTGCGGGAGCGGATCTTGATCATCGAGTCCTGCTCGATGTCGTTGCGCAGCTTGCGCTTGGCCTCGATGTCCTCCATCAGCCGGGTCAAGCCTTCGGCGTCGAAGCGGTTCGAGGGATTGAAATATTCGAGGTCGGTCTGGTCGAGATCGGTGATAGCGACCGACTCGAGCTCAAGGCCGTTCTGCGCCAGCGCTTCGGCGGCATTGGCCTTGACGCGGGCGACATAATCGCCGCGCTGCTCGTGCATCTGCTCCATCGTCATCTCGGAGGCGACCGAGCGGATCGCGGAGATGAACTTGCCGGAGAGCAGGGTGTGCAGCTGCTGCGGCTCCATGGTGCGGCGGCCGAGCGTGGCGGCGGCGATCGAGACCGCCTCGCGGGTCGGCTGGACCCGGACGTAGAAATCCGCCTCGATGTCGACGCGCATCCGGTCGCGGGTGATCACGGCGTCCTGCCTGGAGCGCACGATCCCCATCGGCAGCACGTTCATGTTGACCGGCGTGTAGTCGTGGATGAAGGGCAGCACGAAGGCGCCGCCATTGATCACCACGCGTTCGCCGAGAAAACCGGTGCGGACGAAGGAAACCTCCTTCGACGAGCGGTGATACAGCCAGTTCACGACATAGACGATGATGACGATCGCGACGATTGCGACGATGAGCCAGAGGATCAATTCACCGACCAGCATCCCCGACATCTCTTCCTCCCTTGGTCACGGCGGCTAGCGCGCGCCGATCGCCTTGAATTTGCGAACCTGATCCGTCAGCGCCCGCTCGACCGGCAGGCGCTCCATCGAGGACGCGCCATAGAAGCCGTGGCAGTTGCGGGTCTGCTTCATGATGAAATCGGCATCGGCGGGGTCCGCGATCGGACCGCCATGCGCGAGCACGATGATGTTCGAATTGACGCTGAGCGCGGCCTCGGCCCAGGCCTCGATGCGGGCAGGGCAGTCGGCGAGCTTTGGCGCGGTCTGCGCGCCGATCGTGCCGCCAGTGGTCAGGCCCATATGGCAGACGATGATGTCGGCGCCGGCGATCGCCATCGCGGCGGCTTCCTGCTCGCTGAACACATAGGGCGTGGTCAGCATGTTCTTCTCATGCGCCTTCGCGATCATGTCGATCTCGAGCGCATAGGACATTCCGGTCTCTTCGAGATTGGCGCGGAAGGTGCCGTCGATCAGGCCGACGGTCGGGAAGTTCTGCACGCCGGCAAAGCCGAGCGCCTTGAGCTGGTCGAGGAACACATCCATGTCGCGGAACGGATCGGTGCCGTTCACGCCGGCGAGCACCGGCGTCTTGGTCACGACCGGCAGCACCTCGCCGGCCATCTCGACGACGATCGCGTTGGCATCGCCATAGGGCATCAGGCCGGCGAGCGAGCCGCGGCCGGCCATGCGGTAGCGGCCGGAATTGTAGATCACGATCAGGTCGACGCCGCCGGCCTCCTCGCATTTCGCCGACAGTCCCGTGCCGGCGCCGCCGCCGACGATCGGCTCGCCGCGTGCGATCATGGCGTGAAACTTCTTCAACAGCGCCGTGCGTTCAAACCTGGCCATGGGTCACCTCGCCACTCTCCGCCGACCACCGGCACGTCCGAGCAAGGGGCGGAACGCGCTGACGATGGCGGCGGTGAACTCGGGATCGTTGATGTTGCGCTTGATGCGGATGATCTGCCGGTTGCCGGTCTGACGCACGGTGCGCTCCAGCGCGCGGAACAACGCCGCATCGGCCTCCGGGTCCCAGAACGGCTGGCCGGGTGCATCGAGCGCGGAGACGCCGCCTTCGGCCAGGAAGAAGCGCACCGGCCCGTCCATCTGGTTGAGCCGTTCGCCAATCCAGCGGCCCATGCGCTCGTTCTCTTCCGGCGTGGTCCGCATCAAGGTGACCTGCGGATTGTGGATGTGGAATTTGCGCTGCCGATAGCGCTCCGGGATCGTGTCGGGTGCGCCGAAGTTCACCATGTCGAGCGCGCCGACCGAGCCGACATAGGGCACGCGGCTGCGGATGATTGCGCCGAAGCGATCCTCGGTCGCCGGGAACACGCCGCCCATCAGGAGGTCGCAGACCTCGGTCGTGGTGAGGTCGATCACGCCGGCGAGTTGGCCGGACTCGACGAGCTTCTCCATCGAGCGGCCGCCGACGCCGGTGGCGTGGAAGACGAGGCACTCGAAATCCTCGCGCAGGTCGGCCGCGATCTTCTGCACGGCCGGCGTGGTGACGCCGAACATGGTGATGCCGATCGCCGGAAGGCTCGCGCCTGCATCGCGCTGCTTGCCGGCCTGCTCATCGAGCCGCGCCTTGACCATGCCGACCAGCGCATGGGCGCCGTTGCCGAGCACCGTGCGCGAAATCGAGTTGAGACCCTGCACGTCGGTCACCGAATACATCATGGTGATGTCGGCGGGACCGACATAAGGACCGACGTCGCCGGACGCGACCGAGGAGACAATCAGCTTCGGCACGCCGACCGGCAGCGCGCGCATGCCCGGCGCAACCAGCGACGCGCCGCCGGAGCCGCCCGCGGAGATGATCCCGGCGATATTGCCCTGGCGGCGCAGCCATCGCTCGAAGGCGTCCGCCATCGCCGTCACCGAGGCGCCGCGATCGGCGCCGAACACGCCGGAGCCGCCGCGGCTGTGGTTCAGTGCGATCTCCTGCGCAGTGACGTCGCAGCTCGCCGCCTTGCCGCTGGTCGAGACGTCGACCAGTCGCGTGCGCAGGCCGCTGCCGGCGATGATATCGCGGATGAAGCGCAGCTCGGCACCCTTGGTGTCGAGCGTGCCGACGATGAGGACGACCGGTGGCCCGGACGTTGGGGAGGCCGTCGGTTCGCGTCGCTGGCGCGTTGCCTCCTCGAGCCGCGCGACTCCGGCGGATTGCGTCCGCGCGGCGGCCTCGATGCGGGCGATCGGCACCGGTTGCGACCAGCGGGTCGGCAGCACCGGATTGGAGACGTAGATGCGGGTCGGCCCCTTGCGTTCCGGTTGCGGGGCACCGGCCGTTTCAGCCCTCGCCGGCGCTGGCTCGGCGTCGGTCTCATCGGCACCATGGGTGCCGACACCAAGCAACCGCTGCTGCAGCTCGCGGTCGGTCGCAAGGCGCGCGGAATCGATGATGCGGTTGATGCGGCCATTGACCATGATGGCGACGTTGCGCGACACCGCCGACGCCACGCCGATGTTCTGCTCGATGACCAGGACGGAGATGTCGCCCTCGTCGCCGAGGCGCAGCAGCATGTCCTCGACCTGGGCGACGATCACGGGCGCGAGGCCTTCGGTTGGCTCGTCCATGATCAAGAGATGCGGATTGGTCAGCAGCGCGCGCGCGATCGCGAGCATCTGCTGCTCGCCGCCGGACAGCTGGTTGCCGCCATTGTTCTTGCGCTCGGCGAGGCGCGGGAAGGTGTCGTAGATTCGCTCGATGGTCCAGGCGCCGCGCCGCAGGCCGCCGGCAAGCGCCAGGTGCTCGTCGACGGTCAGCGATCGCCACAGGCGGCGGCCCTGCGGAACATAGCCGACGCCGAGCCGGGCGATCCGCGCCGGATTGAGCCGCGTGACCTCCTCGCCGCGGATCTGGATCGAGCCGCCGCTGGCACGCACCAGGCCCATGATCGCCTTGCACAGCGTGGTCTTGCCCATGCCGTTGCGGCCGACCACCGAGAACACGCCGGACTCGAGCGTGAGATCGACGCCCTGCAGCGCATGCGAATGGCCGTAATAGACGTCGAGGCCTTTCACCTCGAGCGCGGGCACGGCGCGGCGGTCATTCATGGCCGCCTCCGAGATAAAGCTCCTGCACTTCGGGATCGGATTCGATCTCGCGCGGCAGGCCTTCCTTGAAGATGCGACCGTTGTGCATCATCGTCACGCTCTCGACGACGCGCAGCGCGACGTCCATGTCGTGCTCGATGATGATGTAGCCGATATGCGCCGGCAGCGAGGTCAGGATCTCGATCAGCTCGCGCCGCTCGGTCGGCGACAGTCCGGCCGCCGGCTCGTCGAACAGGATGAAGCGCGGCGCGCCGGCGAGCGCCAGCGCGATCTCGAGCTGGCGCTGCTGGCCATGCGCGAGCTCGGCGACGCGCTGGTCCTTCACGTTCGCGAGGTGTACGGCCTGGACCAGCGTTTCGGTCGCGTGCATCAGCGCATCGTTCTGCCCCGGGCGCAGGAACGAGAACCGGCCGCGCGAGACGCCGCGGCAAGCGAGGTAGACGTTGTCCTGCACGGTCAGGCCGGGGAACAGTGCCGAGATCTGGTAGGTGCGGCGTAAGCCCCGGCGGATCCGCTCGTAGGGAGGGAATTGGGTGATGTCCTCGCCGAAGAAGCGGATCGTGCCGGAGGAGGGCGGGAAGTCGCCGGTGATGCAGTTGAACAGCGTCGTCTTGCCGGCGCCGTTCGAGCCGAGCACCGCGCGTCTTTCACCGGGCCGCACCGTGATGGTGACGTCGGTCAGCGCGGCCAGCGCGCCGAACAGCCGCGTCACGCCGCGCAGCTCGAGCGCCGCGCCGGCGCCGACCACGGACAGCCGCTGCGCGACGCTATCCATGGCGTCCTCCGCCTGAACGTTGCGTCGAGGATGTGTTGCGCCGCTGCCAGCGTTCCCAGAGGCCGATCACGCCGTCGGACGACCAGAACACGATGGCGAGGAAGCCGAGCCCGATCAGCAGCCGGAAGCGGTTGCCGTCGAGGCCGAACTTGATCAGCACGTCGAGCGCGAAGGTCCGCAGCAGCACGAAGATCAGCGCGCCGATGAAGGGTCCGATCGGCCGCGTGATGCCGCCGACCACGGCGATGATCAGGACGTCGATGCAGGCGCCGACGCTGACCGAGCCGGGCGAGATCTGCCGGTAGTTCCAGACCTGCAGCACGCCGCCGAGCGCGGCGATGAAGGCCGCGAAGGCGTAGGCCGCGATGCGATGCGCATTGGGGTTGAAGCCGAGCGCCGACATGCGGCGGGAATTGTCGCGGACACCCTGCAGTGCGAGGCCGAACGGCGCGCGCGAGACATACTGGACGGCGAAGTAGCAGATCGCGGCGACGCCGAGCGTGACATAGTAGAAGGCGATATCGGCGCGCCAGTCGACGCCCCAAAAATGCGGCGTCGCGACGGTGTTGATGCCGGTATGGCCGTTGAAGATCGCCCAGTTCTGGTTGGTGAAGTAGTAGAACGCCGCGCCGATCGCGAGCGTAATCATGATGGTGTAGATGCCCTCGGTGCGCACCGCGAGCGCGCCGCCGAGCGTGCCGAACAGCGTCGCCAGCGCCAGCGCCATCGGGGTTGCCAGCCACCACGGCCAGCCGAGGCTGATATTGGCGTTGCCGCTCATGCCGAACACCGCGACCATGTAGCCGGCGAAGCCCGCGATGGTGAGCTGCATCAGGCTGACCATGCCGCCATAGCCGGCCAGGAACATCAGGCTGAGCGCGATGATGCCGAGGATCAGCGTGGTGGCGAAGATCTCGATCAGGAAGAAGCCGTTGGCGATCAGCGGCATGATCACGAGGATCAGCGCGACCAGCCAGGCCGCAGGATTCTGGAATTCCGGCCAGGCACGGACAAAGGCGCGTCGGGTCGCGTTGGCGGATGGATCGGGACGGAACTGGGTGCTCTGGAGCAGCGACATCGGTCATCGCCTCGCCAGCAGGCCCTGCGGCCGCAGCGCCAGCACCAGCACCATGATCAGGAAGGTGACGACGATGGCGTAGGTCGGGATGTAGACCGAGCCGAGCTGCTCGGCGAGGCCGATGATGACGGCGCCGAGCGCCGCTCCCGGGATCGAGCCCATGCCGCCGACGATCACGACCACGAGGGAAGCGAGCAGGAACCGCGTATCCTCGCCCGGCGACAGCGACTGGAAGGTGCCGCCGACCACGCCGGCAATGCCGGCAAGACCCGCGCCGAGCGCGAACACCAGCACGAACACCAGCTGGATCCGCACCCCGGTCGCGGCCAGGATGTCGCGGTCGTCGACGCCGGCACGCACGATCATGCCGATCCGCGTGCGGTTGAGCGCCAGCCACATCGCGATCCCGATCACGACGGAGGCCGCGAAGATCACCAGCCGCACCAGCGGGTATTGCAGATAGACCGGCTCGCCCGATGATTTGATCGCGGTCAGCAGCGGCAGTTGGATCGGGCCGATCAGCCAGCTCGGGGTCTGGATCTGGTAGAAGTCGCCGCCGAACACCCAGAGCATCAGGTCGGCGAACACGATCGAGAGCCCGATCGTTACCATGGTCTGCCTGAGGTCCTGACCCTCCATGCGCCGGAACACCACGAGTTGCAGGATCACGCCGACCAGTGCCACCGCGATGAAGGCGACGATGAAGCTGAGGAGCCACGACCCGGTCCAGCTGCTGATCGCGTAGCCGACATAGCCGCCGAACAGATAGAGCGAGCCGTGCGCGAGGTTGACGTTGCGCATCAGGCCGAAGATCAGCGTGAAGCCGCTCGCCACGAGGAAATACAGCCCGCCGAGCGTGATGCCGTTCAGCACCGCGTTGAGGAACACGCGCTTGCGGCCGATCGCGGCCTCCAGCCCCGGCGGCCAGATGGCGAACACCAGCCACGCGAGCACCGCGACCGCGATGATCACGATCAGCGCCCAGGCCGGATGGCGTTCGATGAACCTGGCCATCTCCGTCGCGTTCCCTCAGTGGTCGCGACCGTCTGCCGGGCCGCGTGTCCGGTATCCTACCGAGGGCGAGAGCGTCGGATTTGATCGACAGTATCTTTTATCGTGTGCGCTGGAACTCCTTCACGGCCGCAACACCTTGGCGGCGCGGCGATAGTCGGTCGGCGCCATGCCGACATTGGCCGCGAAGAAGCGGGTGAAGCCGCTCTGCGAGGAGAAGCCGAGGTCGAAGCCGATATCGGCGATCGGCGTCTCGGTCGCCACCAGCGCATCGAGCGCCTGCTCCATGATCAGCGTGTTCATGTAGAGGTGAGGGGTGACGCCGGTCTGGGTGCGGAACAGCCGGTAGAAATGCGGCCGCGACAGCCCGGCCTCGCGCGCGATCGCATCGAGCTCGATCTCGGCGCCGGGGCTTTCCGACATCAGCTTGATTGATTTGCGCACCCGAAAATCGGTCACCGCGGCCGCCGCGCGCGCGTCCTGCGCCGCCTGCCAGCTCTCCTCGTAGCAGGAATCGATCAGCTGCCGGAGCTCGCAATCGAGGCTGCGCAGCGACGGCGCGCCGCACACCAGTGCTGCGGTGCGGCGGATCAGCCGGTCGAGCGCTTCGGTGCGCGGAAAGAAGGTGCGGCCGAACCGCAGGCCCTGTGCCGTCGCGGGCTGCGGCGCGAACCATTCGGCGTTGACATAGAGCACGAAGAAGATCGCGCCGTGGTCCATGTCGGTCGGCAGAAAATTGTGCGGTTCCCACGGGTTGACCGCGACCACGGTATCGTCCTTGAGCAGCAGCCGTTGCTCGGAGACGTCGATCTGCGCCGGCGTTCCGCCGACATGAAAGATCAGATGCCCTTCGCGGTGCGCATGCACGTTGAAGGGACGGTTCAACTGATAGACCGTCGCGCGACCGAACCGGCCGTGGAAGACGGCAAGCGCCCTGCTCATGCCTCCCCTCCCGCGGGATGTTCTTGTCTTTTCGACAAGCGTTCAACATCCGCCCGCGGAAAGCAAGGGCGAGCAGGGCACATCATGCAACCGCTGGCCCCGTCACGGCCGCCGTGCCTGCACTGCAACAAATACGTCAGTACTTCTTGCACTCCGGGACCGTGCGGCTCGGCAGGCCGATCTTGGCGAACACCGCCGGATCGTAGCCCAGCGTCTGGTTGACGTTCGGGATCACCTTGACGACCTTGCTGAACAGCGCGCCCTTGCCGTCATCGACCACCTCGGTGACGAAGTTGGTGCCGATCGCCTGGCGGTTGGAATCGAGCTTGATCTTGCCGTTCGGCGCGTCGATCTCGATCTTCGCCAGCGCGTCCTTGAGCTTGGCCTGGTTGTTGGAGAGATCGCCATTGACCTGGCGCAGCGCCAGGATCAGCGCCATCGTCGAGCCGTAATAGTTGGTCGCGAGCAGCGACGGGCTCGGGAAGCGTTTGGCCGGCGGGAAGGCATCCTGATAGGCCTTCACGAATTTCTGCCAGCCCGGATCCTCCCAGGTATCGGCCTGACCGCTCGCGGCGATGGTGCCGATCAACGCGTTCTTGGCGTTACCCTTCGACGACAGGATGGTCTGGTCGATCATGATCGAGCCGCCCATCAGATGCGCCTTGCCGCCGGCCTGCTGATACTGGTTGAGGAAGTTGACGGCATCGGCGCCTCCGAGGCCGAGATAGATCGCGTCGACATCGTCAGGCAGCGCGGCGATCACCGAGGCAAAGTCCTTGGTGCCGAGCGGCACCCATTGCCGGTTGGTGACCTGGCCGCCGGCGCCGCAGAACTCGAGCACCAGGCCAAACACCTGGGTGTAGATGAAGGAGTAGTCCTCGCCGACGGTCGCGATCTTGCGATAGCCCTTGGTCTCGTAGGCGTATTTGCCGAGGCCGACCTGCCACTGCGCGCCGTCCATGTTGTAGCGGAAGAAGTTCGGCGCCGGATCGACATAGGTCGTCTCCTGCGCGCCGGAGGCGGCGTTGACGAAGGTCAGCTCCGGATGGGTCTTGGCGAAGTTCTTGACCGCGATGCCTTCGTCGCCGGACAGCGGCGACAGCAGGATCTGCACCTTGTCCTGCTCGATCAGCTTGCGCACCGCGCGCACCGCGGAGTCGGGCGTCGCGTCGGTCGAGGCGACGACAAATTCGAGCTCCTTGTCGCCGATCTTCTTGCCGAGCACGTTGAGCGCCGTCTGGTGACCGCGCATGCCGTCCTCGCCGAGCACCGTGTAGGTGCCCTCGAGCGTCGCGGTGACGCCGACCTTGATCTTCTCCTGAGCGAACGCCGTGCCCGAAAGCAACAGGCTGCTCAACGCTATCAGTCCCAAACTGCCTTTCAACATCGCGCTCCTCCCTCTGTGTTGTCGCCGGCGTCCACTTGGCGTGCGAAGGCTGATGGGCGTCCGGTTGTTGCCGGCAAAGCTAGCCGAAGGCGGGCGCGGCGCGGATGTCGTCAGCGCGGGGTGGCTTAACGGGCAGTCTCATTTTGATTGTTGCGCCGCAGCGCGGCTCGCGGCGCAATGCCGCGGAGCTGCAACCGGGGAAGAGAGTGAGGCGATTGATATGTTGATGTCGTCCCTGCCTAGTGCGCGATTGCGCACGGGAGCAGGGATGATGTGATTTGTTCTCGTTCAGTACGCGCCGCCCTTGGCACTGTCATCCCGAGGCTCGCTCCGCTCGCACCTCAGGATCACGGTGATGGAGTTGGTCCGCGCGTCCCCTCCACCCGTCGTCCCTGCGAAAGCAGGGACCCATAACCACAGGGTTGTGTTGTTGAAGGGTGCTGCGGCCCCAGCGTCGCGCAACTGCTGTCATTTGTGGTTATGGGTCCCGGGTCAAAGCCCGGGACGACACTGAATGTGTGGCTCGATTTGCGGGTCATACATCCGCTGGGTCATACCTTCGCATTCTCGCGACATGAATGTTCGCAAGATGTGGTTGCCGGAACCGATGGTGGCGCGCATCGGAGATTGGATAACTGCGACGAACATCGAGGTTCCCTTGCCTTTGCCAAACATTGTCCATCATGAGTCTATCAACTTCGCGTGTGGTGCCTGTTGAATGCGGAGACAGGGGATCGCCGGAACCCGAGGTGCACGGACTCGGGTCGTGTCAACAGGCAGGCGGAGCGGAACAATCAAGCAAATCGTGGTGCGACGATGCCTGCCGTCCTTGCCGGGGCGGGCAAGGCGAAGGTATTTCATCGCTGCAGCGCGACGCGTTCTGCGTTCGGCGTGCGTCGCTGTCGTCGGTTGCTCGCTGTGCGAGCAGGCTCACGCGCTCGATTTCTTTGGTCTGTTCGGTTCCGATGATCCGCCGCCCGTCAGCGCCACGACGCTGTCGTATCGGTTTGAGATCGAAGCCAAGACGCCGGAGGGCAAGAACGATAGCGATGCCGAACAGGCATTGCGCGATGCCGCCGGCACCTATCGCCTTCGACAGGAACCGCCGCCGGACGGGGAAGGTCTCGCGCGCCGGCTGCAGGCGGATATCAATCCGCTGCTCGATGCCCTTTGGGGGCTTGGCCGCTACAACGCCCAGATCGATGTGACGATAGATGGAGTTCCAATCTCCCTCGACGAGACTGGGCTTGCCGCGGCGGCGCGTCGGGCCGACAGCTTTCGCAATCGGACCGTTGTGCCCGTCAAGGTGATCGCGCGACTTGGTCCGTTGTTCAAGCTGCGCGCCGTTGATGTAGACTATCCGCGCGACCAAGCGCCGCAGGGATTGCCGCGCCGCGCGTTTGCACTGAAGTCCGGCGATCCCGCGATCTCTGCCGACCTGCGCGCCGCGCAGGTGAAACTCGTCGACTGGTTCCGCAGCAACGGACATCCGCTCGCGAAGGTCGCCGACGTCAAGGCCACCGTCGATCATGCCGCCGCCGCGATGGACTTTCGGTTGCGGATCGAAGCGGGCCCCAAGGCCGGCATCGGCGCCGTGACGATCTCGGGCGGAGATGTCGATCCGCGAGTGGTGGCCACGCACGTCTACCTGAGGGAAGGCGAGCCGTACTCGCCAGAGCGGCTTGCCTTGGCGAAAACCTCGATCGCAAAGATCCCGGCCATCGGGGGTATTCGCGTCCGCGAAGCCGACAAGCTCGATGCCAATGGCAACCTGCCGGTCTTCATCGATTTGACGGAAAGGCCCAGGCACGCGGTGGGCCTCTCGGCAAAATATTCCACCGTCGATGGTCCCGGCATTGCTGGCTACTACGAGGATCGGAACATATTCGGCGGCGGCGAGCGCCTGAGGCTCGAAGCGTCCGCCTCGCTCCTGCAACGGATCGACGGCACGTCCTTCACCGGCTTCAATAATCTGAGCGGCTCGGATTTCGGCGCACGGTTTACCGGCACCTTCATCAAGCCAGGCTTGTTCGGTACGGCCAACGATCTTCTGATCGAGGCCACTGCGTTCCGCGAGCGTGTCGGCAACAACGACCTTGGCGGTTACACTGACGACACGGTGCGCGGCACGTTCGGCGTGATCCATCGCTTTTCGGAGGCGGCTTCGCTGCAGGCCGGTCTCCAGGTCGAGAAATCGAAATCGCAGGACGTGCTGGGGCGGGTCGATGCGACATTGATCGGCTTCACGGCGACGGGCCGCTACGACACGACAGACAATCCGCTCGACCCGACGCGCGGTGTGCGCCTCTCGGCGACAGTCAATGCCTATCCGAAGCTGATGGGTTCCACGATCGATCTGTTCGAAGCGCGGGTTGCGGGCTCGGCCTACTATGCGCTCGACGAGCAGGCCGACTACGTTCTGGCGGGTCGGTTGGCCGCAGGCTCGCTTGCGGGCGCGCCGCTCGACCAGATTCCGGATGCACATCGATTCTTCGCCGGCGGCGGCGGATCCGTGCGCGGTTACGGCTTCAACACCATTTCCCCGATGATGTTCGGTCAAATCACCGGTGGTCGCGGCCTGATCGAGGGCTCCGCCGAGGTGCGGGTCAGGATCACGCCCACCATCGGTCTCGTGCCATTCTTCGACTTTGGCACCGCCTCCCGATCGTCCCTGCCGGGCTTCGACGACTATGTGGGCTACGGCGCGGGACTCGGCTTGCGTTATCTCACGCCAGTCGGCCCGATCCGCCTTGACGTTGCGACACCGCTGAATCCTCGCCCCGGCGACAGCCGTTACGCGATCTATGTCAGCATTGGGCAGGCCTTCTGATGCGCATCCGACGGCTGTTCATAATCGGTTCCGCCGTCGCGGCCATGAGCCTCATCGCTGCCGCGGTGCTCGGTGCCGTTCTCTACGGAATGGCGGGCGGGAACGGCGAGAACCAGCAGGATGTGCTGGCCAGTCTTGTCTCGCGGACGCTCTCGACGCCGGCGACCCAGGTCCATGTCGGCGCCGTCGATGGTGTGCTGTCCTCGGATGCCACGGTCCGCGACGTTAGCATCACCGACAAGGACGGCGTCTGGCTGACGCTCGACAAGGCGCGCCTCGTCTGGCGACGCAGCGCACTGTTGCTGGGGCGGCTGGAAATCGACCGTCTCGAGATCGGCACGCTTGAGATCAGGCGAAAACCGCTTCCGTCCGACCAGCCGGCCGCCGAGTCCGATCAGCCGATCCTGCCCGACCTTCCGGTGAAGGTGCAGGTGAAGGCTTTCGACCTGCGGGCCCTGACGCTGGGACAGTCGATTCTGGGTGAAGCCTTGAGTGTCGCGGCGACCGGCAATACCGAGCTCGGCTCGCCCTCGGAAGGGCTCGTCTTCAACCTTGATGCCACCCGCAAGGATTTCCCGGGCCACTTCAAGGCTGCTCTCGCCTACGTTCCGCAGGGAAATGCGCTTACCCTCGACGTCACGCTCGACGAGCCGGCCCACGGACTTATGTCGAAGCTCGGCCATCTGCCGGGCGAGCCGCCCGTCACATTCGCATTGGGCGGCAAGGGCACGCTCGACAGCTTTCGTGGTGCCCTGAAGTTGCAGGCCGGCCCCACGATCGATGCGACCGGCTCGATTACGCTTGACCGAAACGGGGCGGGCCGAGTGCTCGCAACGCGCCTTGCCAGCCATCTCGAACCGTTGTTGCCGGCGATCGCCGCGCCGGTCTTCGCCGGTGAAACCAATCTCGACAGCACGACGCATTTTGGTGACGACGGCAGCGTCGCCCTGGACGGGCTGACGCTTACGAGCCGTCTCGCGCTGCTCGATGCGAAAGGTCTGCTCGGAGCCGACAAGGTCGTGGATTTCGCGGCTTCCATCCGCGCCTTGCCAAGCAACGGCGACGTGACCGAGACTGACCAAGGCTCGATCCGCAGCCTCGTCTTCGACAGCCGCGTCAACGGCCCAATCAAGGCTCCCACAGCATCGGTCAAGCTCGCGCTGTCCGGTGCTCATCTGCCGGACGGAGACGTCGAGACGCTTGATGCTTCGATCACGGCCGTTCCTCGTGCCGAGGCCGGCGATCCCGCAACGCGCATCATCCTTGACGCGAACCTGCGCGCTTCCGGCATCGCGCCGCGCGACACGAGTTTGGCGGCCGCGATCGGCAACACCGCGTCGCTCGTGCTCCACGGCGATACGGACCTCGGCGGCCGCGCCAGGATCGAGCGTCTCGAGATCGGCACATCAACGGTTCAGGCAACTTATACAGGTGATGTCAGCGCCGGTCACCTGAATGGCCGGGCAACCGGAACGGTGCCCGACCTCGGCGCCTTTGCCGACCTTGCCGGGCTGAAGCTTGCGGGTTCGGTGGCGTTCGGCCTCGACCTCGACACGGATTTCCAGCGTGGCAGCTTTGATATCAGGATGTCAGGTGCCGGCGAGAAGCTTGCGACGGGACTTGCGGCGCTCGACGGGCTCGCGGGGGCGCGGCTCGCACTCGCAGCCGACATCTCTGGCGATGGCCGCGACACTTACACGGTCCGCGGCGCGTCGATCGATGGTGCCCATGTTGCGATTCGCGCCAAAGGAACAGTGACGCGCGACTCGAGCGACCTGTCGGCGCGTGTGGACCTGCCGGATCTCTCGGCGGCCGATGCGCGCCTCACCGGTGCGGGAGCTCTCGACGTCGGCCTGACCGGCGGGCTCACGCATCCCGGCGTTTCGTTCGCGGCCTCGGTGGATCGCGCCACCGCCATGCGGCGCCCGATTCCGCATCTGGCGCTCGCCGCGACGGTCAACGACATCAATGGAGTCTGTGCTGTCGAGGCCAGGCTCGACGGCTCCGTCGACGGCAAGCCGGCGCGCGGGATTGTTCAGGTGAGCCGTCGATCGTCGGGGCCCGACGATCGCGCAGCTCCCGCCTTTGCCGGATGGCACGCAAAGACCATCGACATCGCGATCGGGTCGGTATCCCTGAAGGGGGCAGCAACGATCGACGCACAGAGATTCGCCAGCGGGCAGATTCGCTTCGCAGCCGGGGCGCTCGCCGACCTCTCGCCGCTTGCCCTCACAGAGCTCGCCGGTTCGGCCTCACTCGACCTTGCCGCTTCGGCCGATGGCGGCCAGCAGTCGGTCCGGCTTGCCGGCAAGGGTGCCGGAATCCGTGCCGCGGGTGCGGCCGTCCGCAGTTTCGATCTGCGCGCCGATGGCGCCGATCTCTACAGCCATCCGGTGCTCAATGCTGATGCGCAGGTCAACGGTGTCGAGTTCGGCGGTCAGACGGTCTCCAACGTCACGCTAGCGGCCACGGGCAATGCCGATGCGAGCACGATCGGCCTGTCCGCCAAGGCTGCCGGATTCGATCTCGATGCCGCGGGTGCACTGACCACCAGGGAGCGGGTGCGGTTCGATCTCAACCGCTTCACCGCGCGGCGTGGCGCCAAAGCGATTGCGCTGCAGGGCCCCGCGGGCTTCACGCTCGACGATGGCACGGTGCTGATCGAGCATCTGGCGCTCGCGATTGGACGTGGCCGCTTCACGGTGGACGGCAAAGCCGGCCAAGTGCTCGACCTCAAGGCCGTGGCCAACGCGATCCCGCTCGGCGAAGCCGATGTCGCGATACCCGGTTTGGGCCTGAGCGGGACCCTCGACGCGTCAGCCGCGATTGCGGGCTCCATGAGCGCGCCGATCGGCCAGTACAAGGTCGCGGTCAGGCAGCTCACCGCGCCGCAGACCAGAAGCGCCGGCCTGCCGCCGATCGACGTTGCCGCGGACGGACGACTCGATGGCAGCCGCGCGAGCCTGAACACCACAATTGCCGCGGGAAGAGCCGGCGCGATCACGGCGTCGGGCACGGTGCCGCTCGACGCGACGGGTCCGATCGCGCTGACCGCGAAGGGCCGCCTCGATGCCGCCATCGCCAATGCCACGCTTTCCGCTTCCGGCCGGACCGTATCCGGCAGCGTCGCGCTCGATGCCCGTGTCGGCGGCACGCGCACCAGACCTCAGATCGGCGGTGTCGCCACCATGAGCGGGGGTACCTTCCGCGACAGCATGCTCGGCACACGCCTCGATGCCGTCGAAGCGAAAATCACCGCCGAAGGAGAGCGCATCGTCGTGGAGCGCCTGGCCGCGGTGACGCCCAACGGCGGCACCTTGTCCGGCTCCGGTCAGGTACGGGTCGCCCCGGATGCAGGCTTTCCAGGCACGGTCTCGATTCGCGGTCAGCAGGCGACGCTTGCCTCCAGCGCGCTGGCGACCGCGCAGGCCAATCTCGCCATTGACGTCACAGGCGCCCTGGCACGCGATCCGCGGATCGTCGGTCGCGTCGACCTGACCCGCGTCAACGTCGATATTCCGGATCGCCTGCCGTCGACGCTGAAGCCGATCGAGGGCATCAACCATGTGAACGCCTCGGGACAGGCCGCTGCGCGGCTCGCAGCTGCGCGCAAGGCCGAGACGCCGAAAGGCAACAAGAAGCGCACGGCGCTCTTCAACGCCGCGCTCGACGTGACAGTTTCGGCGCCGAACCACGTCTTCATCCATGGCCGCGGGGTAACCGCGGAACTCGGCGGCTCCGTTCATGTCGGCGGCACGAGCAACGCGCCGGTTCCGAAGGGTGCCTTCTCGCTCTATCAGGGCAAGCTGGTGGTGCTCGGAAAGACGCTGACCTTCACCAAAGGCAATCTCTCCTTCAATGGCGACCTCGCGCCCGAGCTCGATTTCGCGGCAGAGATACAGGCCTCCGACATCACCGCGCAGGTCGGAATCTCGGGCCCGGCGGCCGCGCCGGTCTTCGCCTTCCATTCGCAGCCCGAGTTGCCGCAGGACGAGATCCTGTCGCGCATTCTCTTTCAGAAAGCTTCGGGCAGCCTGACGACCTCGCAGGCCGTGCAGCTCGCGGGCGCCGCAGCTCAGTTCGCCAGCGGTGGCGAGGGAACGGTGGACCGCATGCGCCGCTCGCTCGGGGTCGACAATCTGGACGTCGGCGCCGGCGCGGGTGGTCCGATGGTCGGCGCCTCGCGCGCGATCGGCGACAGGCTGAGCGTAGGCGTGCGGACGGGCGCGAGCGCCAGCCAGTCAGGAGTGTCGGCCAATGTCGACGTGACGCGCCATATCCGCGTCGAGTCGGATGTCGATGCGAAGGGCTCGACATCCGTCGGAGTCGGCACGCGATTCGAATGGTAAGGCGACCGAGATCGCGCCTCACTTCGTGGTGTAGCCGCCGTTGACCAAGATGGTCTGGCCGGTCATCCACCAGCCGTCCGACACCAGCAGGCGGATCCACGGCACGATGTCCTTGATGTCGGTGAGCCCGGTCCTGGAGAAGCCCGACAGCGCCGCCGCCGATTTGTGGTAGGCGACCGCGTCCGCGCCTTCGGCCGGATAGAAGAACGGCGTGTCCATCGGACCCGGGCCGATCGCGGTGACCGAGATGCCGCGCGCGCCGAACTCCTTCGATGCCGCACGGGTGAAGTGCTCGACCGGCGCCTTGGTGCCGGCATAGGCCGCATAGAACGGCGTGTAGGCGCCGAGCAGCGAGGTCACCAGCGTGCAGATCTTGCCGTTGTCGTTGACGCGGCGGCCGGCCTCCTTGAGGAAGAAGAACGCGGACTTGGCGTTGACCGCGCTCATCGCGTCATATTCGGCCTCCGAGATCTCGACCATCGGCTCCTTCAGCACCTTGCCGACGGTGTTGATCGCGATGTCGGGACGGCCGATCGCGGCGACCGCGTCGGTGAACAGCTTTTCCATCGCGCCTGATGTCGTGAGGTTGGCCTGGAAGGCGACCTACGACGTGAAGCGGCATATCGTCGAGCTGATGCCGCGGCACCGCGCCGCCGATGCCGATGACCTTGCTCTATCCGCACCGTCAGCACCTGTCGCGGCGGCTGCAGATGTTTGCCGACTGGCTGACGGATTTGCTGAAGCAGAAGCTGCTCGCGGCGGATTAGGGGCGCAGGCTGGCGTTCCCGGTCGGTGGGACGTATAATCCCGGCGCTCGTGACGGTAACCTGATGACCACTTTGGTAAGTAAACTCGGCCTCGCAATCGCAGGGTTGGCGCTGTGCCTGAGCGGCCAGCAGGCCAGTGCCCAGGCCGGCCCGGTGCGCTACTGGACGCCGGGCTCGCTGTTCGGCTTCGGCGGCAGTCTTGCCGACGGCCAGAAGGCGGATACCTACGGAAACTTTCCGAGCTTTGACGCCGCCGGCGCGCAAGGCGGCGACTTCTCATACCTGAACGGCCGGCCCGACGGCTGGTTCGCCGGCAGCGAAGGCGGTCGCGTCGGCTGGAACGCGCTCGGCCAATCGGCGGCATTCGGCTCGCTGGAATATCAGGGCGCGCAGTTCGGCTACAATTTCAGGGGCGTCGGCAATACGCCCGTGACCTTCTTCGCCGGCTTCGACACCCTGAAATACAATCCGCCCGGGGCCGGCGGACCGCTGGCGCCGTTCAGCGGCAATCCCGGCGTCAACGCCGGCTATTCGGCGCGCGCGGGCCTCGAGTTCCGGCCGACTTCGAATCTCAGCCTGTCATTCGGCGCGAGCTTTACCCAGCAGGGGGCGGAGCGCATGGACAGCGACATCCATTCGCAGCTGCTGCCCGGCCAGTCTCCGGTCCTGTTCGGCGGCCGCTAAAGCGCGATGAGAATCGTCATCGCGCTTTAGCTCTTTGTTTGAGCATGATCTCCGCGCAAACGCGTCCCGCGTTTGTCGCGAGGGAAAACCGCTACGCACTTTTCCGGATCATGCTTTAGCGCGTCAGCGCAAGACCGCGGCGCTGCGGTCCTGATTCAACCAGAACGTCAGAACCAAAGAAGGCTCGAAGTCACGGGCACAGTCAGGATCGAAACATGGACATGCAGGGCAAGATCGCACTCGTCACCGCCGCAGCGTCGGGCGCCGGCCGCGCCGGGGCGCGCATCCTCGCGCGCGAGGGCGCGGCGGTCGCGGTGGTCGACCAGAACGAGGCTGGCGCCAAGGCGGTGGTCGACGAGATCAAAAAGGGCGGTGGGCGCGCGCTGGCGCTGGCCGGCGATCTGCGCGACGACGGCTTCGCGCGCGATATCGTCGCTGCGACGGTGAAGGAATTCGGCGCGCTCGACTGCGTGTGGAATCATCTCGGCATTCCCGGTCCGTCCGTGATCGACGATCTGGAAGGCTGGGATCTCAGCGTCGATCTCAATCTGCGCTCGCAGCTGATCACCACCAACGCGGCGCTCGGCCAGATGACCGCGCGGCGCCAGGGCAGCATCCTGTTCACCGCATCGACCTCGGGCCTGGTCGGCTCGCCGTGGAGCCCGACCTATTCCGCGGCCAAGGCCGGCGTGATTGGGCTGGCGCGCGCGCTCGCCAAGCGCCACGCCAAGGACGGCGTCCGCGTCAATGCGATCTGCCCCGGTGCGATCGACACGCCGATGCTGCGGGTGTTCGTCAACCGGCCGGACCAGGCGGGCCACAACGAGGCCGATGCGGAGGAACTGATCAAGGCCGCGGTCACCCGCAATCCGATGGGCCGCGCGGCGCGTCCCGAGGAGATCGCGGAGGTCGCGGTATTCCTGCTGTCGGACAAGGCGTCGTTCGTCACCGGCATCGCGATGCCGGTCGACGGCGGGACGGTGGCGTAAGGCGCTGATGAACTGAGGCCTAGCCGGATGCGATAGCCTGCCATCGCAGGGACGCACTGCCAAAATATCGAAAACAACCCCATGCAAAGTAGCCGACGGCCGCCGGCGGACACGGCAACTTGACTCGTCGGGCAAATCAGTGGCATTCTTCCATTATTCAGAAATCGTGCAGACGCCCCTCGCCACGGGCTATCGCCCTGCGCTTGCGGGGGGAGGTCGCATCACATACGGGAAAAACCCTGGCGCGTTACTTCCCTGTGGCCATCCTTCGAGACGCCCGCCGTTGGCGGGCTCCTCAGGATGACGTCTTGTTTCGCAGCTAAACTGTAAACCCTCATGGTGAGGAGCGCCGCTTGCGGCGCGTCTCGAACCACGAGGCCAAGCCGCTGCGCGGCCGGCGAAGACGCACATGCGTTTGCTCTACCCGCAAGCGGGAGAGATGCCGCCAGTTCGCGTCGCTGGGCCGCTTCAACCTGACTTCTTCGCACTTCAGAACTTCGCCCTGATGCCCGCATAGGCGGCGAGCGGCATGCCGGGGATGAAGGTGCGCGGATCGGTCAGCTGGGCCATCAGGTTGGGCGCAGCCCCGGCGCTGGCAAAACCGCCGGTCTCGTAGAACGCGCCGCCGAGATAATAATGCTGGTTGAAGACGTTGTTGATCAGGCCGAACACCTCGATATTCGGCGTGATCTTGTAGGAGGTGTGCAGGTTCACGACCGCGTAGGCCGGGACCTTCTGGCTCTGGTTGGTGTCGTCGCCGACGAGCCACTGGCTGCCGACCACGTTGACGTCGGCGCCGATCTTCCATGCGTCGGTGGCGAGGTACTCGACACCGGCCTTGAAGCGGTGCGCCGGAATGCCCGGGATATGGTCGCCCGGCTTGACGTTGATGAACCGGACGTCATCGTTGTTCGGGTCGGTCAGGGCGTTCGGGTTGTCGGGAGCCGGCAACGTATTTGCGCTTCGATAGGTGGCATCGATGAAGGTGTAGTTGGCATAGGCGTTCCAGCGATTGACGCGGTAATCGAGCTTGGCTTCGATGCCCTGCCGCAGGGTCTGCCCCGCATTCTGGAAATAGCCGAAATTGCCTGTGCCGATCGGGCTCTGCACCCGGATGATGTCGTCGTCGGACAGAGTGTGGAACGCGCCGAGGCCCCAGCTCAGCATGCCGGTCCTGGCGTCGTTGCCCCAAGTGCCGCGGAAGCCGGCCTCGACGGTGTGCGACACCACCTGCTTGAGCGGCGGATCTGACACCAGGAAGGAATCGATGACGCAGGGGCGGGCCGGATCGGAGCAGCCGAGCTCGAGCGGCGTCGGCGCGCGGTTGGCCTCTGAATAGCCGGCATAAAAGGTGAGGTTCGGCGTGATCTTGTAGGTGCCGCCGATCACCGGGTTGAGGCGCTGGAATCGGTTACTGCTGTTGAGCTGGTCATTTGTCCCGGTCTGGTCCTGCAGATCGATCTGGGCATAGTTGAATCGCCCACCAGCAGTGACCGAGAACCTGTTCGTCACGTCGAAGGTATCGGTGAGATAGACGCCGGTGTAGGTGTTGGTGGCGCGCAGGTCGACCGGCGCGAGACCGGCATCGGGCTGGTTGATGAAGATGCCGGTGCCGGTCACGAACAGGTTGTTCGGATCGATCGTTCCGAGCTCGCTGGTCGCCGTGAATTTCGTGTTGCCGTGGTCGACGCTGACGCCCATCACGACGTGGTTGTCGTGCCCGAACAGCTTGTCCGAGTTGGTCAGCTGGGCCGTGCCGCCGAAGCTGTTGGTCGCGGCCCGGTTGCGGTCGACTTCGCCAAGGAAGGCGTTGCCAAGCGTGTTCGGAACCGAGGGACCTCCGGCCGGACCGAAAATCGGCAGGTCGTCGCCGATGCACAAACTGTCTCCCCCGTCGCAGGCATGCACGTCGGTGCCGTTGCCGTCGACATGGCTCTGCCGGAAGCCGCGGAAATAGGCATTGCCCTGGAAGGACCAGGTGTCGGAGAAATTGTGGTTCAGCGTCGCGTTGACGAAGGCGAGCTGAAGCAGCGTCGTCTGCGGCCAGGTGTAGACGCTCGACCAGCGCTGATTGAGCATCTGCACCGGCGTTGCCGCGACATTGCCGAGCAGGTTGCTGGCGCCGGTGAAATTGACGTGAAATTCGGTGTCGTCGTTGCGTGCGCCAACATCCACATACATGCGGTTGATGTGCGACGAATTGGCGTAGTCGCGCCAGCCGCGATCATACGCGGATTCGAACGCAGCGTAGGCGGAGATGTTGTCCCTCTGGCCGCCAGCCTGCACGCTGCCCTGCACGCGCCCGTAAGAGCCGCCGAACAATTCGGCCTCGGAGCCCTGATAGGTAAAACCGTTCTTCATCTGGATGCTCAACGCGCCGCCGATCGCGTTGAGGCCGAACACCGGGTTGTTGGGAAACAGCGCAACGCTGTCGATGGCCTTTTCCGGGATGAAATCCCAGTTGACCACGTCGCCCCAGGATTCGTTGATGCGCACGCCGTTCTGATAGACCGCGATGCCCTGCGGCGTGCCCTGGACCGGCGAGGCGGTAAAGCCGCGGTAGTCGAGATTGCGCTGGAACGGATTGCCGGTCTGGTCGCCGAGCGTGACGCCGGGCAGCTTGCGGTTCACAGCATCGAGGAAGTTGGTCGAGTAGTTGTGGCTGAAATCCTGCGTCGTCATCACCGCGGTGTTGGACGGGACCTTGTCGCGATCAATCAGGGTGGAGTCGCGGTCGGAGGGGCCGGGTGCAGCGGTGCCGACATCGGGTCCCGCTGCCGGAGCAACAGGTCCGGTTCGGGTTCGCGCGGTTCGCGTGGTCCGAACCACCGGCCGTGCCGCGGGCCTTGCGCTGCGGGTGCCGGCCAGAGGTGTGGGCGCAATCACGTTGACGGGCGGCAGTTCAGTGGGGGCCGGATCGGCCGTCTGAGCATGCAGGACAGTCGATGGCAGTGCAGAGCCAATAACAGCCAGCACGGCCGCAGCGCCGCGCGTATAGACCGAAGAAGACAAAAAACGTGTTGCCGTACGCAACAACGCACCAGCCATGACGCCCACCCCTAAGTCGCGGTTCGGCTTTTATCCCCGACGAACCTGGCTCGGAGACTGCGGGAGCGGCGTGGCTTTGGCAAACAAGATCAATCCCGGGGGACCGGGATTCTTTTCCATCTGGAATCGGGAAAAATTCCCGATTCCATCCCTCGCGGGACCAACCGGCTGCATACCGGCCGGTTTCGGTCGGCGTGCTACTTCTGTTCACGCGGCGTCGGGATCAGAACAGATTGTAGCCGGGGGTCAGCAGATTGGCCGGATCGTAACGCCGCTTGGCGTCGCGCAGCTTCGGCCAGGCCGAGCCGAAGTGACGTTCCCAATCCTCCGGCGCCATGGGAAGCGCGCTGACGGGATATTGGACGCCGCCCGCGCCGCGGATCTGCTCGTAAAATAGGCGGTTCTTCGACAGCGTCTGACCAACCCCTGCCGCATCTGCCGACGCCAGCATGTGAACAATGTTGAAGCAGAAGGCGATGTTGCCATCGGGCCACCGCACCAGCGGCGTGCCCGACGCGCGCGTGTTCAGGGGATAAAAGGTCACTCGCCCGAGCGGCCCGATCTCCTCAACCGAGAGGCGGCCGATCATCCCGTCGGCCTGATGCTCGGCGTTGCCGTCGGGCAGAAACGTGAACAACCAGGGGTGCGGGCTCGACCACAACCCCTTCGACCTGAGCAGAGCTTCCAATTTCGCGAAGGCAAGCGCGTCGTCGTGATAGGCCAGATCGGTGATGACTGCGGTATTGCGGTCGTCGGACAGCGATCCAAGCACGGCGCCGTCGTTTGGCGGCGAACCCTTGTCGTAGAACACGGCGCCTTCGAGCTGGTAGCGCCAGCGTCCGGGGCCGGCCGGGAGAATGGCGCCCTGTAATTGCTCGAAGCGATCGTCTTGAAGCGCGCGGCGCTGATCTGCAGCCAGCGAGGCAAGGTCCCGGTAGAAAAGCTGGTATCGGCGGACGCGCTCGGGCGCGCGCACCAGCTTCAGGGTTGCCCGTGTGATGAGACCGCACTGTGCGAGTCCGGCCCGGGCGGCATCGAACAGATCGGCGTGCGACTGCGGCGAACAGGTCAATTGCTCGCCGGTTCCCGTAACCATGTCCAGCGAGAGAACATGGTCTGTCTGCATGCCATGGCGCGACGAGCTGCCGCCGATTCCGCCGACGGAGATCGTGCCGCCGACGGAAAGGCCGAGATAGTTGGTGAGCACCGGCGGCGTGAGGCCTTGCGCCAGCGTCGCTTCGAGCACGCGTTCCCACGTCGTGCCGGCATCGACGACAATACGATCACCCGCAATGTGGTGGATCGCGTTGAGCGAGGTCATGTCGATGACAACGCCACCTTCTATCAGCGCGCGGCCATAGGTCGAATGGCCCTGCCCGCGTGCCGCTATCTTGTGCCCTGACTTGCCGGCCCAACGAACCAGCCGGGCGACATCGGTGGCGGAGGCAGGCTTCAGCACCGCACGAGGTTGGCCTTGAACGATGTTGCCGAAATCGCGGGAAACGGCGGCGCGGTCGTTGTTGTCGTCGCTGAGCGCACCAGCCGCCGGGAGCAGGTCGCACGCGAATTGGCTGAGCTCGCCGTCGGCCGCGGACCCGTCGCAGCCCTGAGCCTGCGCGAGCGCCGTCACGTGGGTGGCGCGAGACGACAACGCTGCGGCCGCGCAAAGTCCTGCGCGGAGCAGGGTACGCCTGTTCGTCATGGGGCCTCCTCATGTGCATGATGCGGCAAGCCTCGTTGCCGCTCACCCGCACAATGGGTTCGGCCCGCTTGCCGGACAATCAGCGCCTGGCGGGAAGCACCTTCCCGTTTGCCGAGAGAATGGCGATGGCGCGCGCCAGTGTCTAAAGCTGCTCGTGCTTCAGTCGATCGACCAGGATATCGGCGAACAGGCGCGTCTTTGCCGCCGGCATGCCGCTTGGCGGGAACACCGCATGGATCGGCATTCGCGGTGCTTCGAACTCCTCAAGAACAATTTCGATCGCGCCATCGTTGACGAGATCACGGACCTGCCAGAACGGTCCGTATCCGAGGCCGAGGCCGTCACGTGCCGCTGCGCAGAGCGCCGCGGTGTTGTCGGTCTCGAAGCAGCCATTCACCCGAACCGTCCTGATGCTGCCATCGATCTGAAACCGCCACATCGCGGGCTCGCCCTCGCTGGTGGTGCGGAGGACGCATTGATGGCGGGAGAGATCGTCGGGATGATCCGGGCGTCCGTAACGGGCGATGTAGCGCGGCGCGCCGTAGACGACGGTACGAATCTCACCAAGCCGTCGGGCCTTGCGCGACGAATCCGGCAACTCCCTGATCCGGATGGCGATGTCGAAGCCATCGCCGACAACATCGATGGCTCGATCCGAGGCCTTGAGTTCAGCCTTGATCAGGGGGTAGCGGGCAATGAAGTCCGCGATGACGGGCACGACAAACGCCGACGCGAACTGCACCGGCGCGGCGATGCGAAGCAGGCCCGACGGCTCGGCGCGCTGGCTTGCCGCTTCGAGACGTGCCTCGCTGATCTCCGCAACGGCAGGCTTGACGCGCCGATAGAACGCCAATCCCGCTTCGGTCGGGAACGACTGCCGGGTTGTACGTCGCACCAACTCGACGCCGACGCTGCGTTCGAGCGTCATCAGCGATCGATTGACCGATTGCAATGAGCGGCCCAGCCGACGTGCGGCCGCCGTCTGGCTGCCGGCCTCGATGACCGCGAGAAAGACTTCGATATCTTCCATCGAGCCACCTCATTCTCCCGCAAACCGGAAGGATATTACGGTGTGAGGGGATTGTCAGGAGAGGCTGGCCGTTCGCCGGGAACCGATCCGGCAGGGAACCGGCATGGCACGACGCGCGATTCGACCGCGCTTGTCGCATTCGGCGACGCTCGATTGCGGGACGCCGGAGCAGCGTCCCGCATCGGCGTCCATCTCAGTCCTTGAACTCGCAGCCGAGGCGTTGCAGGGCCTCGTCGACCCAGCGGCGGTCGCTGGTGCCGGCGAGGATTTGCTGGATGGCCTTTTCCTCGGTCGCCTTCTTGGCCTCGGTCAGCTTGCAGATGGCCTCGGCGTCGTCATAGGGCACGCAGAGCACGCCGTCGTCGTCGGCCACGACGAGATCGCCGGGCTCGACGATCATGCCGTCGATCGAGATGGCGCTATTGATCTCGCCCGGGCCGTCCTTGTAGGGGCCGCGATGGGCGACGCCGGCGGCGAACACCGGGAATGATCCGGCGCGGATCGCGCCGGCATCGCGGATCGAGCCGTCGATCACGAAGCCCGCGACGCCCTTCTTCTCGGCCAGCGTCGACATGATCTCGCCGATGATGGCGTTGACCAGGACGCCGCCGGCATCGACGACGATGACGTCGCCGGGCTGGGCGAGGTCGATCGCCTTGTGCACCATCAGATTGTCGCCGGGCCGGGTCTTGACCGTCAGCGCCGGGCCGCCGAGCCAGCCGCCCTTATGCATCGGCCGCAGCCGGTTGGTGCCCGCGATCCGCGACATCGAATCGCTGATATTGGCGACCGGCAGCGTGCGGTAGCGCGCGACGAGGTCAGGCGACACTTTCCGCTTCGCCTTGTGAATAGCAAATCCTATGGCCATCGGTTTTCTCCGAGATTGATTGGTTGAAGTCGATTGTCGGTCTTGCTGCTTGGTTGGACCCTCATGGTGAGGAGCGCGGAACGCGCGTCTCGAACCATGTGGCCCGGTTGGGGCCTGCATCCTTCGAGACGCCCGCTTCGCGGGCTCCTCAGGATGAGGAGTTGGAGTGGTTGTCTCGGCAACGTTCAATGCGCGCGGCGGTCGAGATGGGCGTTGAGGCGAGGATAGACGCGGCGGGCGTTGCCTTCAAAGATCTTGGCCTTGTCCGCAGCGCTCAGCGGCAGCGCGTCGATATAGCGGCGGGTGTCGTCGAAGTGATGACCCGTTTCAGGGTCGATGCCGCGCACCGCCCCGACCATCTCGGACGCGAACAGGATGTTCTCGACCGGGATCACCCTGGTCAGCAGCTCGATGCCGGGGAGGTGATAAACGCAGGTGTCGAAGAACACGTTCTTCAAGAGATGCTCCGACAGCGGCGGCAGCTTCATGTCCTGCGCCAGGCCGCGGTAGCGGCCCCAGTGATACGGCACCGCGCCGCCGCCATGCGGGATGATGAACCGCAGGGTCGGGAAGCGCTTGAACAGGTCCGAGGTCAGGAACTGCATGAAGGCGGTGGTGTCGCCGTTGAGGTAGTGCGCGCCGGTGCCGTGGAAGCAGGGATTGCAAGACGAGGAGACATGGACCATCGCCGGCACGTCGAGCTCGACCATCTTCTCATACAGCGGATACCACCATTCGTCGGTCAGCGGCGGATCGCACCAATAGCCGCCGGCCGGATCGGGGTTGAGGTTGCAGCCGACGAAGCCGAGCTGCGTCACGCAGCGCTCCAGCTCCTCGATGCAGTTCGCAGGCTTGACGCCCGGGCTCTGCGGCAGTTGGCAGACGGGGACGAAGTTCTGCGGGAACAGCGTGCAGACCCGGTGCACGAGGTCGTTGCAGATCGTGGTCCATTCGCGGCTGGTCGCTTCCTTGCCGACGTGATGCGCCATGCCGGCGGCGCGCGGCGAGAAGATGGTGACGTCGGTGCCGCGCTCCCTTTGCAGGCGAAGCTGCGCGCCCTCGACGCTGGAGCGGATCTCGTCGTCGGTGATGCCGAGATTGGTGGTGAGGGGCCGGCGCGACTTGTCGGCGAGGCCCGCGAGCTGCTTGTCGCGAAAGATCTGCAGCTTGGCCGGCTCGGTGGTGTAGTGGCCGTGACAATCGATGATCATGGTTGCTTCCTTGGTAGGGGTGTCAGTGTGCGACGGATGACGGGATCGCGCCCGTCAATTCCGTCTCGCGCGGCTTGACCCGCATGGTGGCGGCGATGGCGGAGGCGACGAGCAGGAAGCCGGCGATCCCGACCAATGCCCAGGAGAAGCTTCCGGTGGAGTCCTTGATCAGGCCGATGCACCACGGCCCGATCAGGCCGCCGAACTGCGCCAGCGTGTTGACCAGCGCGATCGAGGCGGCACCGGCCGCGCCGGTCAGCAGCGAGGCGTTGATGCTCCAGAACAGCGGATTGCCGGCATTGAGGCTGAAGCCGACGATGCAGAGGAACACGAAGGCCAGCACCGGGCTCGCCACATAGGCGCTGCCGAGCATCGCAACCGCGGCCAGCAGATAGACCGCCGCGAGATGAAACTTGCGATCGCCGGTCTTGTCCGAGCTGCGGCTGACCACGATGGTGCCGATGACGCCGAGCAGCGGCGGGATCGCCGAGAGGAAGCCGACCTGGATGTTGCTGAGATTGCCCATGCCCTTGATGATCTGCGGCAGCCACAGCAAGAGGCCGTAGATCCCGACCAATGCGCAGCCGAACAGCGCCGCCAGCAGCCAGACCCGGATATCGAGCACGCATTCGATCAACCTGTGCTGCCCCTGTTGTTCGATCTCGGCCCGCTCGGCGGCGAGTTCGCCCTCCAGCCAGGCCGCCTGTTCTTTGGTGAGCCAGCTCGCCTTCGCCGGGCGGTCGGTGAGATAATAGAGCGTGAACAGGCCGAGCAGAATGGTCGGCACGCCCTCGGCGAGGAACATCCATTGCCAGCCGTGGAGACCGGCAGCGCCATCGAACCAGGTCATGATGCTGGTCGAGATCGGCCCGCCCAAAACCGCCGAGAACGAGCCGGCGATGATGTATCCCGCCACCGCGCGGGCGCGATAGCGCGCCGGGAACCAGTAGGTGAGGTAAAGCACCACGCCAGGCATGAAGCCGGCTTCCGCGACGCCGAGGCCGAACCGCATGACGTAGAGGCTGAGCGGATTCCAGACAAAGGCTGTCAGCGCGGCGACGAGACCCCAGGTGATCAGGATCCGTGCCAGCCAGATCCGGGCGCCGAGCAGGTGCAGCATCAGGTTGCTCGGCACCTCGAGCACCATGTAGCCGAGGAAGAAGATGCTGGCGGCGAAGCCGAAGATCGCGGGGCTGAGGCCGAGGTCCTTGTTCATCGTCAGCCCGGCATAGCCGAGATTGATGCGGTCGAGATAGTTGAAGAACATCATCACGAACAGGATCGGGATCAGCCGCCAATAGACGCGGCGGATGGTCTGCTGTTCGAGCTCAGTGACGGACCCTTGGCCCATTGGATTCCTCCCTTGCTTCTTGTTGTCGCGCCTGTGATCCGAACCGGGCGGAGCGCCTGTTATTCGCGGCGATTTCGCATGGCTGACCGGCTGCGCGTGTTGCCCCTTGGAGCATCCGCGTTTTGGCGCCAAGATCGAGAAACGGTCCTGGGAGGTCAAATACCGCTTTGACCCGTCACTTATAGGGAAACGGAATAAGCGATGGATTACAGGCAGCTTCGCTACTTCATCGCGGTGGCCGAGGAGCTCAGCTTCAGCCGCGCCGCCAAGCGGCTGCATGTCAGCCAGCCGCCGCTGAGCACGCAGATCAAGGCGATGGAGGAGGAGCTCGGCACGAAGCTGCTGTCGCGGACACGGCGTGCGGTCGAACTCACCCAGGCCGGCCAGTTGCTGCTGGAACACGCACGGCGTGCCGTCAGCGAGCTCGACCTTGCGTCGGAGGCGGTGCGCCGCGCCGCGCGCGGTGAAGCCGGCGCGGTCCGTGTCGGCTTCACCGACTCGGTTCCGATGCTCGACATGTTCGCCGAACTGTTCCGCAGTTTCCGCGGCAGCTATCCGCGGGTGAAGATCGAGCTCAGGCACATGTCGACGGCAAAGCAGTTGCAGGCGCTGGCTGACGCCGAGCTCGACGTCGCGATCATGCGGCCGCCGCTGGATTTCCGGCCCGCGGCGGACTTGCAGGTTCATGTCGTCTGGCGCGACCGCTTGATGGTGTTCCTGCCGATCGATCATCCGCTCGCCGCTCCGGACAAGCTCAGCGTCGCCGACCTTGCCGAGCACGAATTCGTCGGCATGGCGGAGAGCGGCTGCGGCGTCGGCGACCAGGCCGCAATGCTGTGCCGGCGCGCCGGCTTTGCGCCGCGGATCGCGCAGGAGGCGCATGAACTGCGCACCGTGCTCAGCCTGGTCGCGGCCGGGATCGGCCTTTCGATCCTGCCGTCCTGCTACCAGCAGGCCGGCGTGATGAATGTGGTGGCGAAGCCGCTGGACACGCCGGATGCGGAGAGCCGCATGCTGGTGGCGATGCGCTCCAACGCCTCGCTGTTGCCGCGCCGGTTCGTCGAATGCGCGCTGCAGGCGGCGTCGCGCAGCGCACCGCCGCTCGTCCCCGACGTCGCAGCAGTGAGTCGTTGATCGTGCTGCACGCCCTATACTTTCGTTGACAGTAGTCTTCCGGCATCCCGTCTGGCCTTGCTCTTGCATCGTTCAGCGTCAGGTGCTGGGGCGCGGTTGTGCCGTGTTCTCGCCCGCGACGGTCATGTCGCGGGCGAACAATGCGTGACGCGCGCCCGCAGCTGGATCAAAATCTGCGGAGACGAGACGACATGCACGTCATCATACGTGCGGCACTGCTGCTTGGGACGATTTGCCTCGTATCACCGGCCTTGGCGCGCGACGACGGCCGCTACGCCAATTCACCGCTAAAGCCCTGGTTCGAGAGCCTGCGCAGCGGCTACGGGCAATGCTGCTCGGATGCCGACGGCTATGTGGTCGCCGATCCCGACTGGGAGTCGGATCACGGCCACTATCGCGTGCTCATCGACAATGAATGGGTTGTCGTGCCGAACGAGGCCGTGATCACCGAGCCGAACAAGGTCGGGCGCACCATGGTGTGGAAGCACTATATCGACGGCCACCCGCGCGTGCGCTGCTTCATGCCGGGCAGCATGACCTGAGGCGCATCGTCCGGGCTGCAACTCAGGCCGGCGGAACGAACACCCGGTTCGGGAACGCCTGCTCGACGACGTCGAGAAACGCGCGAACCTTTGCGCCGACCAGCCGTCGCGAGCTCTGTAGCGCCCAGATCTCGACCGGAGGTCGGGCATCCGTTCCCCAATAGGCAAGCCGCCCCGCGGCAATGTCGTCGTCGACCAGCAGCTTGGGCAGCAAGGCCGCGCCGGCGCCTGCAAGCACCGCATCGCGCATCATCAGCATCGATGAGAGACGCAGCATTGGCCGCGGCCTGAGCGTGATCTCTTCGCGTTCATGTCGGATGCGCCAGACCGTGTCCGGTGGCGTCGGCGACATCACAACGGCATCGACGGAGACGCCATCCGGATCGCGCGCGGAGGTCGCCGGTCGTTGCCGATCAGGATGCGCCACGACCAGCAGCTCGTCATGCAGGAAGCGGCGGCCGACGAGACGTTCATCCGGTGACGGGTTGATGCGGATGACAAGGTCATAGCCGTCGTCCACCGGATCGACCAGGCGATCCTCGGCGACGATCTCGAGCTGGACATCGGGATAGGCGTGCGCAAAGCGCGCACCGATCCGGCCGAACGCGACATGGGCGAGCAAGACCGGCGCACTGACCCGCAAGCGGCCGCGCGGCGTCGACGCGCCGAGCACTACGGCTTCGCCGGCTTCCGCGATGTCGGACAATGGACCGCTGGTGCGCTCGTGCAGCGCGCGGCCCTCGTCGGTCAATCGCAGACTCTGCGAGCCCCGCTCGATCAAGCGGACGCCGAGACTCTGTTCGAGTTCGGTGACACGCCGGGACAGCGTGGCCTTGGCCCGTCCGGAAGCGCGGCTGGCGCGCCCGAACCCGCCATGCGCGGCCACCAGGTTGAAATCGGTGAGCGCCTGAAGGTCCATCAAGTCTGTTCCATATTCGAGACGGCATGTCCAAATAATGGCATCTCCAAAGGAAAATTGGAACGACCAGCTTCTCCCCAACGGCAGACGGTCTGCCCGAAAGAGGAGTATTCGACATGGCTATTCTGGTGACAGGCAGCACAGGCACCATCGGGACCCAGGTTCTGAACCATCTCGCCGGTCACGGCGTCGAGGTTCGCGCCCTGACGCGCTCGCCCGGCAAGGCGCAATTTCCGCTGCACGTGACGGCCGTTCGCGGCGATCTGGCTGACGTGGATTCGGCCCGTGCGGCGCTCATTGGCGTCAGCACGCTGTTCCTGCTGGTGCCGAACGCCGCCGACGAGCTGACCCAGGCGATGCTGACGCTGACCGCTGCACGCGAGGCCGGCGTCAAGGGCATCGTCTATCTCTCGGTGTTCAAGGGCGAGGCCTATGCCGACGTGCCGCATTTCGCCGGCAAGCACACGGTCGAGCGGATGATCGAGGCGCTCGATCTTCCCGCGACCATCCTGCGTCCGGCCTATTTCATCCAGAACGATCTTCGGCTGAAGGAGCCGCTGCTGAACTTCGGCGCCTACGGCATGCCGATCGGCGCGAAGGGCATCTCGATGGTCGACATCCGCGACATCGGCGAGGCGGCTGCGATCGAGCTGCTGCGCCGCGAGCGCGCGTCTGCCCCGCTGGGCCGCGAGACTTACGCGCTGGTCGGCCCCGACGTCGTGACCGGTGCGGGCGCGGCTGCGATCTGGCGCGATGAGCTGGGCCGCGCGGTCAGCTATGGCGGCGACGATCTCGCGGCGATCGAGCAGCGTTTCAAGGCGGCGATGCCGGCATGGCTCGCGCTCGACATGCGCCTGATGTTTGGCCGGTACCAGAGCGACGGCGCGGTCGCGACGGCCGACGAGCTGGCACGCCTGACCAAGCTGCTCGGCCGCGCGCCGCGGGCCTATCGCGATTTCGCCCGCGACGCCGCCGCGCAGTGGCGCAAGGGCTAGCTGCGCCCGTGCGTGAGGAAGCGCGTGACCGCGCCGCCAAGCGTGGCGTGGTCGAGCGGCTCTGCCAGCGAGGTCTTGGCGGTCTCGACCACGCTATCGGGCGCGAGGCCGCGGCGCAGGTCGCACAGCGCGCCGGCATAGTCGGCGGTGAATTCCGGATGCGGCTGCACCGACAGCGTCGTGCCGTTGGCATAGAGCAGGCCGGCATGCGGCGTGAACCCGGACGACAGGATGGTGCGTGCGGAGGCGGGCGGGGTGATCACCTGGTCCTGATGCGAGCAGGCGACGGCGATCGTCTCGCCGTCGATCAGCCCGTTGTCCGGCGCGATCCGATAGACATGGCGTCCGATGCCCCAGCCTTTCTCGGATTTGCGCACCGTGCCGCCGAGCGCCTGCGCGATCAGCTGATGGCCGAAGCAGACGCCGACGGTTGGAATGTGCTTGCCATGGGCGGCGCGCACGAAGGCTTCGAGCGGCGCGATCCATTCGACATCGTCGTAGACGCCGGCGGCCGATCCCGTGATCAGGATCGCATCCAATGCGGCCGGATCCGGCAGCGTCTCGCCATTGGCGAGGCTGACGACGTCGCAGGTAACAGAGGAATCGGCGGTGGTTACCATCCGCTGAAACATCTGCGGATAGCTGCCGTGGCGCTCGCGGAATTGCGGACTGACGAGCCCGGTTTCGATGATGGTGATGCGGGGCATGGAACGCGCTGACGGATGAGCGGGGACGTCTCAGCCTTTACTCCGAAAGCACCGGCGGCGACAAGCCGCGCGCGGCGGTCGCCGATCAATTCCGCGACGGCGCCGCCGCGTCGATCGTGGCGGTGTGCTGCGCTGTCGGCGCCGGCGTCGTTGCAACGATCGCAGGCTCGGTGCGGTAGCGCGGCAGCTGATCCTCGAGCGAATAGCCGACGCAGAGCGCGAGGCTCGACCAGACCGCCATGCTGAAATACAGCGACATCCAGGCGATCTCCTCGCGCCACTCGGCGATGTCGTGGGTCACGACCCAGCGCCGGCTGACGTCGCGCAGGCCCTCGAGCGGATGCAGCAGGGTGCCGCCGGCGGCGAGGTTGGCGCGCCAGCGGTTGAGATACATCGGGACGTCGACGGTCATCAGGAAGGCGAGGAAGGCGGCGATGCCGAGGATCGCGACGATGAAGGCCCAGCGCACCGGGCCATGAAACTCGGGCAGCAGCCGGCACAGCGCAATGCCGACCAGGAAGAACACCACGGCCCAGATCGAGTTCTCGATCGCATTGCAGAGATAATGGGTGGTCAGCACCGCATACCAGGAGAAGCATTCCGCGATCACGATCAGCGGCACGATGATCCAGGCGATGGTCACGGTGGTCTCGGCGCCGGTCATGGTGCCGAGCTGATGCAGGATGATCGCCCATTGCGCGGCGAAGCAGACCTCGGCGACGGTGGCAACCGTGCGGCCGACCATGACGCTCGACAGCCAGGTGTCGAACAGGCAGATGCGCTGCACGTCGGCGCGCGGCAGGACCGAGCGGAAGGCGCAGCCGAACACATAGGCCGCGCACAGCAGCATCATCAGGCCGATGCCCGAGGTGTTGCTGAAGCTGCCATTGGCCTGTTCATTGAACTGGCGGTAGAGCGCGAACCAGATCGCGATGTTGGCGGCGCTGACGAGGCTCAGGAAGCTCCACCACCGGACCACTGGATTTGACCAAGCCAGCGAAACCGGCCGCGCCCGCCACTCCATGCTCATTCACCGCTCCGCGTGTAACCGAATTGATATTGAATTGTAGCAATTCTGTCATAGAAGGCGGCGAATCACGAACTAAAAATTGCGTGTGGGAGCGAGCCGGGCAGATCCGATTGTGACAGTGCCCGATTGTGACAGTGCGCGGTGGTGCGTGACCGTCAGCCGCGCAGCGCGGTCTCGGGAATGGTGCGGCGAACCACCTCGCGCATCGCGAAGCTGGAATGGATGCGGGCGACGCCCGGCATCCGCGACAGATGCTGCTTGTGGATGCGCTCGAAGTCGGCGATGTCGCGGGCGATCACCTGCAGATGATAATCGTCGCTGCCCGACATCAGATGGCAGGACACGACGTCGGGGCAGCGCGCGATCGCGGCCTCGAAGGCTGCGAGATAATCCTCGCTCTGCTTCTCCAGCGTGATGGTGACGACGACGGTCGTCACGAGGCCGAGCGCTGATGGTTCGAGGTCGACGCGGTAGCCGCGGATCACGCCGATCTCCTCGAGATGGCGAATGCGCCGCGCGCAGGCGGTCGGCGACAGCCCGACCTTCTCGGCAAGCTCGATCTGGCTCGCGCGCGCATCGCTGACCAGCTCGGCGAGGATTCTGAGGTCGATGCGATCGAGACCGTCCACGCAGATTTCCTTCAAGAGCTCAGCTGAATGCGAAGGATATGAGCGTATTTGACTGTGAGCAAGCTGGAAATCGCTGAGAAACGCCATGTGACGGGGCATAGCCTTGATGCTGGCGGAAACGAATCCAGCAAGGAGCGGACCATGCGCATCGGCGTGCCCAAGGAAATCAAGGTCGAGGAATATCGGGTCGGGCTGACGCCTGCCTCGGTGCGGGAATATGCGGCGCACGGCCACGAGGTCGTGGTCCAGCGCGGCGCCGGTGACGGCATCGGTGCCAGCGACGACGTCTACACCCAGGCCGGCGCGCGGATCGCCGACACCGCCGAAGAGGTGTTCTCCGTCGCCGAGATGATCGTGAAGGTGAAGGAGCCGCAGCCGTCCGAATGGATCAGGCTGCGCGAGGGACAGATCCTGTTCACCTATCTGCATCTCGCGCCCGATGTGCCGCAGACCGCGGGGCTGATCGCTTCCGGCTGCACGGCGGTGGCCTATGAGACCGTCACGGATGTGCATGGCGGGCTGCCGCTGCTCGCGCCGATGAGCGAAGTCGCCGGCCGGCTCGCGATCGAGGCCGCGGGCGCCGCGCTGCGCAAATCCGCCGACGGCATGGGCAAGCTGCTCGGTGGCGTGCCCGGCGTTCCGCCGGCGCGGGTTGCGATCATCGGCGGCGGCGTGGTCGGCACCCACGCAGCGCGGATGGCGGCAGGCCTCGGCAGCGACGTCACCATTCTCGACCGCTCATTGCCGCGACTGCGCGCGCTCGACGATCTCTTCCTCGGCCGCGTCCGCACCCGTTACGCCACGCTGGAAGCGATCGAGCAGGAGGTCTTTGCGGTTGATGTTGTGATCGGCGCGGTGCTGGTGCCGGGCGCCAGTGCGCCAAAGCTGGTGTCGCGCGTGCAGCTTGCAGGCATGAAACGCCGCGCGGTGCTGGTCGACGTCGCGATCGACCAGGGTGGCTGCTTCGAGACCTCGAAGCCGACCACGCATCAGGCGCCGACCTATCTGGTCGACGACATCGTGCATTATTGCGTCGCCAATATGCCGGGCGCGGTGCCGGTCACCTCGAGCCACGCGCTCAACCACGCCACGCTGCCGTTCGGCCTGGCGCTGGCCGCGAAGGGACTGCGCGCGTTGGTCGAGGATCCGCATCTGCGCGCCGGCCTCAACGTGCATCGCGGCCGCATCACCAACCGCGCCGTCGCCGAGAGCCAGCATCTGTCGTCCGTGATGCCGGAGGAAGCGCTCGCGTCGTAAGGCGAAATCCGAAAGATCTAATTGCAGCGGGTCCAACCTCCCCTTGAAAAGGGGAGGTTGCTTTGCTCGCCAGAGCAAAGCGGGTGGGGATCTGCTCTCTCCACATAGAGCGCCGCCTGTGGCAGACCCCCATCCCGACCTTCCCCCTTCCAGGGGGAAGGAGAAGACAGACATTCAGTATCCGTAGCCCGGATTACGCTTCGCTACATCCGGGCTACGGTGCTGCATCTGTCAGTTCCTTCAGCCGGCTCTGCATCACTTCGATGATGTGCGCGCGCTTTGCCGCGATGCGTTCGATCGGCCCGCCAATGCCGATCGCCAGCGGAGCGCGTCGCTTCGGCAGGGGAACAAGCATGCCTATTGTGTTTGCGCCCGGCGTCGTGCGGCCGCCTGACTCGGAATAGCCGCGGCGGCGAATGCGCTCGACCTCCTCGAGAAAGGCGGATTCGCGAACGCGCGCCGATTGACTCGGCTCCTCGGCATTGTTGCGCCGGATAATGCCGCGAATTTTGGTATTCGGCATTTGGCTCAGCAGCACATGTCCGAGCGCGGTCCGCACCATCGGTCGTATTTGACCGGCTTGTGCCGTGTACTGAAGCTGAGAGCCGCCGGGGACAACGTGCAGATACTGCATCCCGGCGGCGCCGGCCTGTTGTCCGAGCATGACGGTTTCGCCGCCCGTCGCGGTCCAGAGTTCCTCCATCAGATCGGTGAGCTTGGTATCACGGAACGGGGAACGACGAATCCAGTCACCGAGCAGATTGACCCGGTAGCTCGGGATGAAAAGCCGGGTCTTTCGCTCGTATTCCAGGTAGTTCAATTCGACGAGACATCGAAGCAACACCGACGTGCTCGATTGCGGCATCTCCAACGCGGACGATATTTCAGTCACGGAAGCAGCCCGCTTTGTTTTCCGGAAGAACTCCAGAACTGCAAACGTCCGCATGGCCGATTTGACGATGGCCGTCTTATTCGGATTCGGCATGGCTGGCTCCTCGGTGGGTCAAGTACGGCACCTCCATCACATATGTGATGTTAGGGCAAAACCGCTTCACTTGACGACAACTTTGGCCCAGATTGGCGTCAATAAGATCAAGTCGCATGGAAACGCACAGAGCAGGGGAAGGCGGATGCCCGGCCGAAGTTTGCTCGAGAAGATCTGGGACCAGCATGTCATTGCTCGCCTCAGCGAAGACACAGACCTCCTTCATATCGACCGCCATCTGCTGCACGACCTCGGCGGTTCGCGCGGCCTGCTCGATCTCAAGAGCCGGGGCCTCAAGGTCCACAATCCCGAACTGACCTTTGCGACGCCGGATCACGCGCTGTCCACGGCGCCCGGCCGCGCCGGAACCAGCAAGATCGGACTGGAATTGCTGGCCGCGCTGCGGGTCGAGACCTCGGCGAGCGGCATCACGCTGTTCGACGTCGATCAGCCCGGCCAGGGCATCGTCCACGTCATCGGTCCGGAACTCGGCTTGAGCCTGCCGGGCGCGACCATCGTTTGCGGCGACAGCCACACCTGCACCCATGGCGGCTTGGGGGCGCTCGCCTTCGGCATCGGATCGAGCGAGCTCACCCATGTGCTGGCGACGCAGGCGCTGATCCAGCGCCGTCCGAAGACGCTGCGCGCGCGCTTCGAGGGCAAGCTGCCGCTCGGCGTCACCGCCAAGGACATGATCCTGGCGCTGATCGGCCATATCGGCGCGGCCGGCGGCACCGGCTATGCGGTCGAATATGCCGGCAGTGCGATCCGCGCGCTGCCGATCGAGGGCCGGCTCACGATCTGCAACCTCTCGATCGAGCTCGGTGCCAAGATGGGCATGGTGGCGCCGGACGAAAAGACGTTCGAATACCTGCGCGGGCGTCCCTATGCGCCGCAAGG